>NZ_RPSE01000043.1:0-28532 GCF_003949955.1 Streptomyces sp. WAC05292 | reverse complement strand
GGCGGAACGCGGGCCGTTGGCCGGCGGCGGGGCCGGGATGCCGTACGCGGAGGAGGGGGAGAGGCCCCGGGATTCCTCTGGGCCACGGTGCCGGGGCGGGACCCTCAACCCGCCCGGCACCGTAGCCCGGAGTACTTACGGCCGACGGGTGTGCGGTTCCCGAAGGCCGGTTTGGAGGCTGCCTGCGCGGTCAGGGCAGAGCGCGCGGCCCACCTCGATCCGTCCTCCTGTGCGGGGAGGGCGGAAGCTTACGCCAATTGTGGACTAGACCATTCTGTTCTGTCCATCCAATGTCGGGGTTCGGAAACCCGTCACTTCCTCCAACACTACGCGGAGTACGCCCCTCCTGGATACTCCCCGGTAGTCGCCGTGGGGAAAGTCATGGCCCGAGGCCGGGGTACGCTCGCCACGTGCCCTCCATGAACGACCTCGTACGCCACCACACCGCGCTCGGCGAGACCGACCTGGAATGGCTGCACCTCCTGGTCTCGGAGTGGCAGCTGCTCTCCGACCTCTCGTTCGCCGACCTGGTGCTGTGGGTGCCCACCCTGGACGGCACCCGGTACGTCTCCGTCGCACAGATGCGCCCCAACACCGGCCCGACCTCCTACCAGGACGACATGGTCGGCCACCTGGTCCCGCGCGGCCGCCGGCCCCTGCTCGACGCCGCCCTCGACGAGGGCCGCATCGTGCGCGAGGGCGACCCGGAGTGGCGCGAGGAGGTCCCGGTCCGCGTCGAGTCGATCCCGGTGCGCCGCGAAGGCCGCGTACTGGGAGTGATCGCCCGCAACACCAACCTGCTCACCGTCCGTACACCGAGCCGGCTGGAGCTGACCTACCTCCAGTCCGCCTCGGACCTGGCGCAGATGATCGCGGCGGGCACCTTCCCCTTCCCCGGCCAGCAGGTCGACATGGACGCCTCGCCGCGCGTCGGGGACGGCCTGATGCGGCTCGACGCCGACGGCGTCGTCACGTACGCCTCGCCCAACGCCCTGTCCGCGTACCACCGGCTGGGGCTGGCCTCCGACCTGGTCGGCCAGCACCTCGGCACGACCACCGCCGAACTCGCCCCCTCCCGCGGCCCGGTGGACGAGGCGCTCGCCAAGCTCGCCAGCGGCTGGGCCCCCCGCGAGACCGAGGTCGAGGGCAACGGCGGCGTGATCCAGCTCCGCGCGATCCCGCTGAAGCCCAAGGGCACCCGGATCGGCTCCCTCGTCCTCTGCCGCGACGTGACCGAGCTGCGTCGTCGCGAACGCGAACTCATCACCAAGGACGCCACCATCCGGGAGATCCACCACCGGGTGAAGAACAACCTCCAGACCGTGGCCGCGCTCCTGCGGCTGCAGGCCCGGCGGATGGATTCGGAGAGCGGGCGCGAAGCCCTCAACGAGGCTGTGCGGCGCGTCGGTTCGATCGCGATCGTGCACGAGACGCTCTCGCAGAACCTGGACGAGCGCGTGGAGTTCGACGAGATCGCCGACCGGGTGATCGCGATGGTGGCGGAGATCTCGCCGGGCAAGGTGGACTGCCGGCGGGTGGGGCGGTTCGGGATCCTGGACGCGGAGGTCGCCACGCCGCTGTCGATGGTGCTGACCGAGATCCTGCAGAACGCGCTGGAGCACGCCTTCACCCAGGGGGAGGGCGGCGCCGTGGAGGTGACCGCGGCGCGCAGCGGCACGGGCCGGGCGGACGGGCGGCTGCTGATCACGGTGCTGGACGACGGCTCCGGGCTGCCGGAGGGCTTCGACCCGAAGAGCGCCGGCAACCTCGGCCTGCAGATCGTCCGGACGCTGGTGGAGGGCGAGCTCGGCGGCACCTTCGACATGGTCCGGGCCGAGCCGCGCGGCACCAAGGTCGTCCTCGACGTGCCCGTCAGTCCCCAGAAGTGACACGGGGTCCCGTCACCGAGGGTGACGGGATCGTGGCGGCGGCCTGCGGGCGGCGCTCACCGTGGGTAGTGCCCCGACAGCACTGAGCCCCGGCCGGGACCGTCCAGCGGTGGCTGGGGGAGGTCCCGTTCCGGGGCTGAGAGCACGGTGCTGAGCGCTGTCGGTGGTGCTGCGCGCCGCAGCTCGAGGCTCGAAAGTCGACGTCAGGCGCTGGCGTTGCGCGCCCGGTTGCGAGCGGCGCGGCGCTTCATGGCGCGGCGCTCGTCCTCGCTGAGGCCGCCCCAGACGCCGGAGTCCTGACCGGACTCGAGCGCCCACTGCAGGCACTGCTCCATGACGGGGCAGCGGCGGCAGACGGCCTTGGCTTCCTCGATCTGCAGCAGCGCAGGACCGGTGTTGCCGATGGGGAAGAAGAGTTCCGGGTCTTCCTCGCGGCAAACGGCGTTGTGACGCCAGTCCATGGCTGCTCCATCTCCTTGTATTGCGGGCAGGTTGCTTGTGAATGTGAACGCTTTCACGAATCCCCCCGGAGGGAAGGGCGACCACCCGGCTTGCTCAGAGGTGGGCCGGAGACTCGTGGAAGGGGTTCTGGCGGTCTGCTGGAGTGCCGGGTCTTGCGGGCCGTCCCGATCGCCATGAAGAGATTCGCAAACCTCGGACGGGGATACAACCCCTTCCGGAAAGTTTTTTTTGATTCATCGGTGTCTACTAGGTCACAGCCCTACATCTTGAGGGTGGACTGGCGCGTAAACGTTCGAGTGAAAGGACTTTGGGGCCTTCCACTCACACAATCACACGCAGTGCACGGCGAACGCCTGTGAACTGAACGCTGGTGCGCAAACCGAGGTGGTCTCCGTCCATCTGGAACGGAAGGGGAACCTTCGAATGCAAGGTGAAGGCCGTCAGATCGTGCAGGGACACGGCATGCTTGCCGTGCGGACCGCGCTCAGGAGTCGAGGTCAGGAGCTGTGAGGCGTACCGTGCGACCGCCGAAGTTGACAAACGGCTGAGGGCGAGTACGTCAAGTGCGGTGTCGAACGACGCCTCCGGGGAGGCGTACAGGGGCCGGTTCCCCAGGTACGTCCAGGGGGAGGTGTTGCAGACTATCGACAGCACCAGGCCGTGCACGGGATCCGCGCCCGGACGCTCCAGCGTCACCGTCCCGCGCCGGCGGTTCGGCTCCTCCCAGAACTGGCGCAGGAGCTGCCGCACGTAGAGGGCGTGCGTTGAGCGCTTGCCGCGCTCGCGCTGCTGTTCGACCCTCCCCACGACGCCCGCGTCGAAGCCGAAGCCCGCGCAGAAGGTGAACCAGCGCGCCGGGACCGACTCGTCCTCCGTGCCCGGGACGCCGGCGGCGAAGCCCAGCCCGACCGTCCGCTCGCGGCGCTCGCGCAGCGCGTCGAGCAGGGCGCCCGTCGCCTCGACCGCGTCGTTCGGCAGCCCGAGCGCCCGGGCGAACACGTTCGTCGACCCTCCCGGGACCACCGCCAGCCGGGGCAGCGCGTCCGGGTCGGGCCCGTCGTGGAGAATCCCGTTGACCACCTCGTTGACGGTGCCGTCGCCGCCGAGGGCCACCACCAGGTCGACGCCGTTCTCCGCCGCCCGCCGCCCGAGGTCCCGGGCGTGCCCCCGGTACTCCGTCGTCACCGCCTCCAGCTTCATCTCGCTGGCCAGGGCGTGGATCAGGACGTCGCGCGTGCGCGCACTGGTGGTCGTCGCTGCTGGGTTGGCCACGAGGAGTGCACGCATGGACGCCAGCCTACCGACCCGTCCCCAGGCGGCCCATACTGCCCGTCCCCTCCCGCGGACCGGTGCGCGGCTACCCTGCTGGGGTGAGTACCAAGCCCACCCCCGCCACCGACCGGCCCGCAGCCCCGCTGCCCGGCCGGCTCACCGCCGCCGCCGCGCTCACCGCGCTCGAAGGCCTGGCGCTCGCCGGGCTCGGCGTCTACCTGCTCTTCGTCGGCGTCGCCGGCGACGTCGACTCCGCGCAGCAGGCGGAGACCGGCGGGCTCACCATGATCGCCCTGGCGGCGCTGCCGCTGGCCGCCGCCCGCGGACTGCGCCTGGGGCGCCGCTGGAGCCGCGGACCCGCCCTGATCACCCAGCTGATGGCGCTGCCCGTCGCCTGGACCCTCCACACCACGGGCGGTGCGATGACCTTCGCCGCGGCGGCGCTGGCCGCGGCGGCGGTCGCGGTCGTCGTCCTGCTGGTGAACCCGACCGCCACCCGTGCGCTCGGCATCGGCGAAGCGCCGCAGTAGCACCGCTGCCGGCCGGGGCGGGCCGGTCCGCCGGCCCGCCCGCCTACTCCTCGACCAGCAGCTTCTCCCGCAGCTGGGCCAGTGTGCGGGCCAGCAGGCGGGAGACGTGCATCTGGGAGATGCCGACCTCCTGCGCGATCTGCGACTGGGTCATGTTGCCGAAGAACCGGAGCAGCAGGATCCGCTTCTCTCGCGGCGGCAGCCCCTCCAGCAGCGGCTTGAGCGACTCGCGGTACTCGACGCCCTCCAGCGCCTCGTCCTCCGCGCCCAACGTGTCCGCCACCGCCGGCGACTCGTCGTCGGTGTCCGGGACGTCCAGCGACAGCGTGCTGTACGCATTGGCCGATTCCAGCCCCTCCAGCACCTCCTCCTCCGAGATCCCGAGCCGCTCGGCCAGCTCGTGGACGGTGGGGGAGCGGCCGTGCTGCTGCGACAGCTCGGCCGTGGCCGTCGTCAGCGACAGCCGCAGCTCCTGGAGGCGGCGCGGCACCCGGACCGCCCAGCCCTTGTCCCGGAAGTGCCGCTTGATCTCCCCGACCACGGTCGGGGTCGCGTACGTGGAGAACTCCACCCCGCGGTCCGGGTCGAACCGGTCCACCGACTTGATCAGGCCGATCGTCGCGACCTGGGTGAGGTCGTCCAGCGGCTCCCCGCGGTTGCGGAACCGCCGGGCCAGGTGCTCCACCAGCGGCAGGTGCATCCGTACGAGCCGGTTGCGCAGCTCGGCCTTCTCCGGCGAGCCGTCGGGCAGCGCCCGCAGCTCGACGAACAGGGCGCGGGCGCCGCTGCGGTCGCGCGGATCGGGCAGCGGAGGCGGGCTCACCGGGGTCACCGGGAGCTCCGCGACCTCGCCCGCCGCGGCCTCCTCGTCGGCGAGCGCGCCGGGGAAGGCCGCGGGCTCCGGGCCGAGGCCCGGTTCCCGGGCCGCGGGTGGCCGCGCCGCCTGTGGTTCTTGGTGCTGGTTCTCGCTCATGGGGCCCGCCCGTCGCTCCGCCGAGTCCAAAAAGCCGTGGTCCGCATCCGCGTCAGCCGGGTGCGGC
The DNA here is from genome assembly GCF_003949955.1 of Streptomyces sp. WAC05292. Taxonomy (NCBI): domain Bacteria; kingdom Bacillati; phylum Actinomycetota; class Actinomycetes; order Kitasatosporales; family Streptomycetaceae; genus Streptomyces; species Streptomyces sp. WAC05292. The sequence continues at coordinate 23,339 of NZ_RPSE01000043.1, read as the reverse complement.
CGGGCGTGCTGCTGTTCCGGGATGCCGCCGTCGGCCTCGTGCCGCGCCCGGGGCCGATCCCCGCCCCGCACCGGGATCTCCCCGCCGCTCACGCCGGCCCTGGACCCGCGCCGCGCTGTTTGTAGAGGCTGATGCTCACCGTGTTGTCCTCCTCGACCGCGGACTCGACCTTGCCGGCGAGCGCCGACAGGACGGTCCACGCGAACGTGTCGCGCTCGGGCGCCCGGCCGTCGGTCGTCGGCGCCGCCACGGTCACCTCCAGCGAGTCGTCGACCAGCCGGAACACGCAACTGAGGACGGAGCCCGGCACGGCCTGCTGGAGCAGGATCGCGCAGGCCTCGTCCACCGCGATGCGGAGGTCCTCGATCTCGTCGAGGGTGAAGTCCAAACGTGCCGCGAGGCCGGCCGTGGCCGTTCGGAGCACCGACAGGTAGGCACCCGCAGCGGGCAGCCGGACTTCCACGAAGTCCTGGGTCCCGGGCTCGCCTGCGATCTGGGACACCCTCACCTCCAAGGTGGTACGAGCTCTGTTCGCCGGTGACGCTACCGCGATCCGGTCGATCGTGTCGCGGCACCCCTCCTCGCACCCGTACGCGACACCCGCGCCTACGTGCGGTGACTGATGGTATGCCCACGGGTACGCACAGTGGCTAGGGGTCTGCGGGCCCAAATCGGGGGAGCCGGCGGAGGGTTGACCTACCCCCTGCTCAGACGATCGAACCGTCCACGAAACACCACCGCCACGTCTCGCCCGGTTCGAAGCTCCGCATCACCGGATGGCCGGTGGCCCGGTAGTGCGCCGTGGCGTGCCGGTGCGGCGAGGAGTCGCAGCACGCGACGTACCCGCACGCCAGGCACATCCGCAGCTGCACCGGGTGGCTGCCGAGCGCCGCGCACTCGGGGCACGTCGGGGCGGCCGGGGCGGGCTCGGGGCGCGGCAGTCCGGGAACGTGGGTGCACTCGCTCATGATGGCCAGCGTACTGACGAGCGGGCGCCGCGGGAGGAGCCGGCGGCCGCGGCCGCGACGAGCGAGGTGGAACTGCCGATGGAGGTATTGCCGCTGGTGGCACTGGTGGCGTGCAGCGCGGCGGTGGCCGGCGCGGCCCGCCGGACGCCGGTGCCGGCCCCGCTGCTGCTCGTCGCCGCCGGGCTGGCGGCCTCGTACGCGCCCGGGGTGCCCGCGTACGAGCTCGACCCGCACGTCGTGCTGCCGCTGCTGCTGCCCCCGCTGCTGCACACGGCCGCCGTGGACAGCTCGTACCTGGACCTGCGGGCGAACGTGCGGCCCGTCGCCCTGCTGTCGGTCGGCTACGTGCTCTTCGCGACGCTGGCCGTCGGGTACGCGGCGTACCTGCTCGTGCCGGGGCTGCCCCTGCCGGTGGCGCTGGTGCTGGGGGCGGTCGTCGCGCCGCCCGACGCGGTCGCGGCGACCGCGATCGCCCGGCGGCTCGGCCTGCCCCACCGCATCACGACCATCCTCCAGGGGGAATCCCTGGTCAACGACGCCACCGCGATCACCGCCTACCGGGTCGCGCTCGCGGCGGCCGTCGGCACGAGTGCAGGCTGGGCCGGAGGGATCGCCGAGTTCCTGCTCGCGTCGGTCGGCGGGGTCGGCGTCGGCCTGCTGCTGATGGTGCCGATCCACCACCTGCGGACGCGGCTGCGGGACCCGCTGCTGAAGAACACCCTGGCGCTGCTGATCCCCTTCGTGGCGTACGCCGCCGCGGAGCGGGTGCACGCCTCGGGCGTCCTCGCCGTGGTCGTCGTCGCCCTGTACCTCGGGCACCGGAACTGGCAGGTGGACTTCGCGACGCGGCTCCAGGAGGAGGCGGTGTGGAAGGTCGTCGCCTTCGTCCTGGAGTCCGTGGTCTTCGCGCTGATCGGCCTCCAGCTGCCGGTGGTCCTGGAGGGCCTCGGCGAGTACGAGGGCGCGGCCGCGGCCTGGTACGCGCTGGCGGTGTTCGCCGCCGTGGTCGTCTCCCGGTTCGTCTGGGTGTTCCCGGCGACGTTCCTGCCGCTGCGGCTGTCGGCGCGGATCCGGGCGCGGGAGGCGGACACCACCTGGAAGGGGGCCGTCGTGGTGGCCTGGGCCGGCATGCGCGGGGTGGTGTCGCTGGCGATCGCCTTCTCCGTCCCGATGGACGTGCCGCACCGCAGCCTCATCCTCTTCCTCACCTTCACGACGGTCATCGCGACGCTCGTCGTGCAGGGCCTCACGCTGCCGCCGCTGATCCGGCTGCTGCGGCTGCCGGCCCCCGACGCCAAGGCCCAGACGCTGGCGGAGGCGCAGGCCCAGAGCGAGGCCTCGCGGGCGGCGGAGGAGCGGCTCGCCGAACTGCTCGCCGAACCGCGCAACGCACTGCCGCCGCCGCTCGCGGAGCGGCTGCGCACGGTGCTGGAACGGCGCCGCAACGCGGTGTGGGAGCGGCTCGGCGAGGTGAACCAGCTGACCGGGGAGTCCGCCGACGACGTCTACCGGCGGCTCGCGCGGGAGATGATCGCCGCCGAGCGGGAGGTGTTCGTCGCGCTCCGGGACGAACGGCGCATCGACGACGAGATGCTGCGCGGCCTGCTGCGCCGCCTGGACCTGGAGGAGGCGGCCGCCTACCGCGAGGAGGCGGGCTGAGGCCCCGGCGGCGGCGCGGCGGGCGCCGCCCGTCCCCCGCGCTCAGGGCCGGCCGGTGACGACGGCCGTGACGGCGCCGCCCCGCGGGAACGCACCGCGCTCCGCCAGCTCGGCCAGCGCCCACAGCAGCTTCGCCACGTAGATCCGCTCGACGGGGACGCCGTGCCGCTCCTCGAAGCCGGCGGCGAACGCCTCCAGGGCGGCGGGCACGCGCGCGTAGCCGCCGTGGTCGAAGCCCTCGGCGAGGCTCCAGTCCCCGGCGGGGCCGCCGAAGGCCTGCCGCTGGAGGGAGCGTATCTCCCCGCCGAGGAACCCGCCGGCCAGCACCGGCACCCCGAGGGCGCGCTGCCCCGGGGCCAGCCCGGCCGCCAGCCCGGCCAGGGTCCCGCCCGTCCCGCAGGCGACGGCGACGATGTCGGACACGCCCCGCAGCTCCCGGCCCAGTGCGGCGCAGCCTCCGAGGGCCAGGGCGTTGCTGCCGCCCTCCGGCACGGCGTACGCGGAGGCCGCCCCGGCGTCCTCCAGCAGCCGGGCGAGCACCGCGGGCTCGGCCTTGCGCCGGTAGTCGGCCCGCGGGACGAAGTGCAGCCGCATCCCGTCCGCCGCGCAGCGGGCGAGGGAGTCGTTGAGGGGCCGCGCGGCGAGCTCGTCGCCGCGGACGACGCCGACGGTGCCGAGCCCCAGCAGCCGCCCGGCGGCGGCGGTGGCGCGCAGGTGGTTGGAGTAGGCCCCGCCGAAGGTCACCAGCTCCCGGTGCCCGCCCGCCACGGCGGCCCGCAGATTCGGCGCGAGCTTGCGCCACTTGTTCCCGGGAGGGTACAGGTCCACTGGTCCAAGTAGGTCCGTGTCCCACGGGATGGTGGTGTGGATCAGGTCGTCCCGCTTCAGCAGCAGGCGGACGCCGTGCCGCTCGAACCGCTCGTCATGGATCTCCTGCAATGGGGACGGCGGGCGCGGCTGCAAGAGCACGTCAAGGTTCGCGGGGCGGTTCACCCGTCCATTGTGGGCCGCGCCCGTCCTCGCCGTCCCACGTCAGAGCCCCGCCCACACGGTTCGGGTCGTGTGAGCGGGGCCGAAGCCGGCGCGCTGGACTGCCTTGCTCGCCGTCGCCCAGCGGGCCGGGGTCTACGCGTCGCGGCTGACCCGGGCGTGATCGGTGAACACGCGCCGGAACAGGTCGTGCCCGGTCCGCCCGGCGTGCCGGAGCGCCCAGTCCTGCGGTCCTTCCTGTTCGTCGTGCGCGCCCGACTCGGCTCCGCAGCCTTCGGCGACGCAGAACGCCTCGTAGGTCACCCCGCCCTCTGGGGCGTGCCGGATGGTGTGGGGGACGTAGCGCAGCACGGCGCGGGTCATCGGCTCACCTTCGTGTGGGGGTGCTGACGGATCTCGACGTTGCAGTCCACGACCCCTGACAGGTCCCGAAGCCGGTAGCACTCCGCGCGCTGAACGACCAGGGCCGCACACACGTCGCACGTCGGGTCCGTCGGATCGGGATCGGGCACCGGAAACGGATCACGCTGTTCGACCTGCTGCCACAGTCCCCGCACCATTCCGGATCCCTTCGTATCTCGCTGGTACCGAGATCGTCGCCGTGGTGATCAGGACGGGGGAACCTCGTACGTTTCCCACTTCGGGACGTCCCACGACCTGTAGAACGTCCCTATGCAGAACGAGCGGTTAAGGGCCCTTATGGCATCCGGCGGCTGGACCCATGCGTCGCTGGCGAGCGCCACGGGCGTTGATCCGAAGAGCGTCGAACGCTGGGTCAACCTGGGACGCACCCCACGAAGGGCAACGGCGCTGTTGGCTGCCGAGACACTAGGCGAGGACGTCCACGCACTATGGCCGGCGCTGAGACAGGCCCGTGCCGCGCGGGCCGTCAGTCCCGAACTGGTGGCGCTGTACGACCAGCGAGCGGACCTTCCCGTTTCCGTGTTCGTGGACCTGCTGACGTCCGCTCGCGAGCGGATCGACGTGCTGGTCTATGCGGCGGTGTTCCTGCACGAGGCGTATCCCCGAATGAACGAACTCCTTCGGGAACGTGCGGCCGACGGCTGTACGGTCCGGATCGCCATCGGTGACGCGGACAGCGAGAACGTCCGGCAGCGTGGACAGGAAGAGAGATTCGGGCACGGAATCGAATCCCGCTGCCGTCTCGCCCTCATGCACTACCGACCCTTGGCCGACGTTCCCGGCATCGAGCTTCGAACGCACGACACGACCCTCTACAACAGCCTGTACCGGGCGGACGACGAAGCCTTGATCAATGCCCATGTCTGGGGTGTGAATGCGTACGGTGCGCCCGTGTGGCACCTTCGCCGCCACGAAGCTGGGGGCATGTTCGACACCTACGCCGAGAGCTTCGAAGCGGTGTGGGAGACAGCTCGTCCCGTGGAGGAGTGACCCGATGGCCCGGACCGAGTACTACGACGATCCCCACGCGCCTGCGCCGAACAGCATGGTCGTGGCGGCCTCCGCCGTCGTCACGGACGACCAGGGGCGCATCCTGCTGCAACGGCGCCGCGACAACGACCTCTGGGCCCTCCCCGGCGGCGGGATGGACCTCACGGACTCCCTCCCCGGAACGGCCGTCCGAGAGGTCAAGGAGGAGACGGGCCTCGACGTGGAAATCACGGGACTGGTCGGCACCTACACGGACCCGAAGCACATCATCGAGTACAGCGACGGCGAGGTCCGCCGCCAGTTCAACGTCTGCTTCACGGCCCGCATCACCGGGGGCACGCTGGCGATCTCGGACGAGAGCACGGAACTCCGCTTCGTGGAGCCGGCCGAGTTGGGGGCCTTGCCCATGCACCACACCCAACGGCTCCGTATCCAGCACTTCTTGGAACATCGGCAGACGCCCTACCTCGGCTGAGCGCAGCTCTGGCGGCTGCCACCAGAGCGTATGCGGGCCTTCGCGTGGCCATTCTCGGGGCTCAAGGGGGACGTTGCTGCTGGCCAGACGGCAGGCAGGCCCCGAAAAATGGACGCACACCCAGCGCGCGCATCTCGTGCTGGGGCCGGGATCGCTAGCGAGCAGTTCTGCTCAACTTTCAATGCGCCCCATCCCCAGATAGGCGCACAACGCTGCTTCACGTCACCGATCGAGGAGAGACGGCCGGATGAATCAGCATTCGTCTGGTGAAACCCAGGCGCCCTGAGTTGCGGGGGCGGGTATGCCGGTCTTCTCCTGTGCCCATCGGCACGCAGCCTCAACTTTGGCCATCACGGTGCTGGCGTAGGCAGCAGTGAGGAGGTCAACCTCACCGCCCGGCTGAGTGGAGCCTCGAGCTGCGATCGCTTTGCGCAGGGACTCTCGGGACCTCTCATCACCATGAAGGAGGAAGTTGCGCCAGGCATCCAGCTCGTTGAAGAAGTTCCTGTGCTCCTTCTCAAGCCCGAACTGGGACTCGCGACCAAGCTTGGCAGCAGCGTTACGCAGGCCGGCCCATCGATCTATCCACGTACCGGTCGCCGTGACACCGGCTTGAAGGAAGACCCAGTTCACGTAGCCCTCGGCAGCTCCCTGAGCCAACACCACCGTGGCTATCACAGCGTCCCTTTCACGCTGCCTGCGCTCGGTGCCCGAGGGGCCGACGGCTTGCTTCTGTTCCGCCTCCTTAGCGAAGCGTTGAGCGGCAAGGGCACGCGCCTTGGCTTGCCGAAAGAGCACCTGACTTCCGTTGTATCCGTGCGTCGCCATGAGTGGCATCATCGCGGCGGCTCGCACCCAGCAACAGCCCCAAGGAGCACACGGGCTCTTGGTCGGGCTGTTGGGTATATGTTCCCTGCCAGGACGGCAAAGGGTCATCCACCACATCAGGCGGACGGCTCACAGAGACGGCTACTCATCGCCGCCCAGGGCCCGGTACAGCGTGGCGCGGGACACTCCAATGCCCTTGGCGATGGCCGTGACACTCTCACCCTTGGCACGCCGGGCCTTGGCCGCCGCGAGCCTGTCCGCGTCCATGACGGCCGGGCGTCCGCCGGTACGACCCTGAGCGCGGGCAGCGTCCAGCCCGGCGCGGGTGCGTTCCTTGATCAAGCTCCGCTCGAACTCCGCCATGGCGCCCACCACCTGGAGCATGAGCCGCCCGTCGGGGGTGTTCGGGTCGATGCTCGCCAGCGCCCCCGTCAGCACTTTGAAGCCGATCCCACGGGCAGCGAGCGAGTCCACCAGTGTCACGAGATCGATCAGCGACCGCGCGAACCGGTCCAACTTCCACACGCACAGGGTGTCGCCGGGGCGCAGGTAGTCGAGGGCCGCTGTCAGCTCAGGCCGGTTCGTGTTCTTGCCGCTCGCCTTGTCCGTGAAGATCCGGGCACAGTTGGCGTCAGTCAGCGCGTCGTGCTGCAATTGCGCTTCTTGTTCGTCGGTGGAGACTCGCGCGTATCCGATCAACTGTCCTGCGGTCGTCGTCATGCAACGAGCGTCGCATAACTCGTCTCAAAACATCAAGAGTGTTCATGAGGTTCTGAGACGCGTTTTGGAACATGGGTCGGGCTCCTGCGGGGCGCTATGGCAGGCGTCTCACAAACCATCATTTATGAGACTGCCCCGCCCCTGTCCTGGGCCGGCTCCAAGGCTGCTTGTTGTGCCGGCGAGCAGTGCACCTCGAGGAACGGAACGGCAGCCGGACCGGGACGCCCGCCTCTACTTTGAAGCTAAGCGCCTGCGGGACTGCTTGCCGCACGCCCGCTGCGTCATGGTCCTGTAAGAGCTATCGGGTGGCGCCCTCGGCAGTGCAACGCGAATCTCGCTCCGGTGAAGCGCTTCGGGGGCTAGGCAGGATGAAGTGCCGCCACTTTGTTCCTACGCCACCCTCGACCATTGGCTTGAAGATGACTCAAGGTTGTGGAAGACCGTTCGTGGGCAAAGATCTTCCCTATCATGCTGGGTGTCGAGGTGGCGTGGCAGGCGGCCTCTGACCAGGGGTTGGAACCGTGTCCGCAGCCACCGGGGGGATCTCGTTGGTAGCTACTCATCAGTACTCCGGTGACGAGTGGGAGCAGTACTGCCTGCTGCTCGCACGGCGACACTATGGCGCAGACCAGGTGCAAGAAGTTCCCGCACGGCATGGTGGCGACCTCGGCATTGAAGCCTTCACCTTCTGCGGTCGCGCCTTCCAGTGCTATGCGCCTGTGGAGCCACTATCTACAAGCGAACGATACGACAAGCAGCGCGACAAGCTTTCAACCGACCTTCGCAAGTTGGAGACGAAGCAGAAAGAATTGGGGAGCCTGCTCGGCAGCGTTCGGATCAAGCAGTACATCTTCCTCGTGCCGATCTTTGACTCCGCCAAGCTGGTGCAGCACGCCTCGACGAAGGCGGAAGAGATGCGCGCGCTAAATCTTCCGCACCTTGGTCAGGACTTCACTATTACTGTGGCCTCGGACTCCATGTTTGCGCGCGAGAGGTCGGAAGTGCTTGAGCGGCCGACTGCTTTGGTTGACATGGTGCAAACTTCCCTAGAAGACGTTGACGTCTGGATTTCTGGGAACTCCGAGCTGACGAGCAAGGCTCTTGAGAAGCTGTCGCGGATCCAGTTGTCTGCCAGTCAGCGTGAAAGCTACCTCGAGCAGCTTGTAAATCAGTTTCTGGACTCAGAGAACGCCCTTCTGCGCTTGCGTGAAAAATACCCAGACCAGTGGGAGGCGGTGATGGATGCTCGGAAGCGAAAAGAGCGTAAATTGGTTCTCGAGTATCCTCCGGGCAGCACGAACACAGCGATGGACGTAAATGGCATCGTGAGGTCCCTCAAAGAAGATCTATCTCGGCAGGTGCCGGCTCTAGATGACCCCTTCGTGGATGCGATGTCCTGGGGCTCTATCGCTGATTGGCTTATGAGATGCCCGCTAGATTTTGAACCCAGCGAGGGTGCGCAATGACGTCAGCGGATCTCAGGGCGGCGTTTTCGGGCATTTCGAACGCTGTAGTCTTCACTCGCAGGCCGGATCCGGTCCCTGGGGATCTCAGGACTGCATGGAGAATATCCGCTATCGTCTTGGTTCTTCGCAGGTGTCGGGCAAACACTGCCAACGTGGAACAGATTCACGTTCTCGTTTGGGCTCTTCGTTCTGAACATGGCAGGCGCATCGTCTCCGAGTGGTTTAATCACCAGCGAAAGCCGCATGGGCTGATTATCCGCCACGATCCTTCCACGACGCGAAGCATCAACCTTGCAGTGGCAGCAGGCTTGGCCAAGAGAAACTCTAATGCCTCTATCTCTTTGACGGAGAAGGGTGAGCGCATGGCCGGTCTGCTTATGTCTAGAAACGATGTGTTGCGGATGGAGAAGGATTTTCTTGCCACGCTGCCGGCGCGCATTACGCAAAAGTCCGTGAACGATTTGCTTGACTGGAGCTAGCGGATGCTTACTCTGAGGAAACTCGTTCTGCGCGTGCAGACCCCGGGTCCCATGTGTGGGACCGAGCTGAACTTTAGCCCGGGCCTAAATATCCTCCGGGCGGACAACTCGAGCGGCAAGTCTACATGCCTTCAGTCCATCATCTATGCGCTCGGCCTTGAGGGGATGCTCAGCTCTAGTCGCAATATCCCCTTGCCGCATGCCATGACGGATTCTGTCGAAGTGTCCGGCCGCGAATATCGTGTTGTCGAATCTGACGTCGCCCTTGAGATTGAGAACTCAACAGGGTCGGTAATTACTGTACGGAGGGCGGTTCGAAGCTCTCGCTTCAATAGTTCGCTAGTGAGGGTGCAGGAGGGGCCCGCTCTGACTGATCCTTACGGCGACTACCCCTCGCAGGACTACTTTGTACGGCGCTCAGGTGCTGCACAGCGGGAGGCTGGATTCCACCACAAGCTGGCGCGTTTCCTGGGCTGGGAACTCCCCCGAGTTACGAAGATGGACGGCAGTGAAAGCCTGCTCTACCTGGAATGCTTGTTCCCTTATTTCTTCGTAGAGCAGAAGCATGGCTGGTCAGGAGTTCAGGCTCGAATCCCTACCTACCTGGGGATTCAAGACGTCTCGAAGCGCTCAGCAGAATTTATCCTATCCCTTGAAGTGATGGACGCCGTCCTCGAGCGACAGCGGCTTGAATCTGTCAATGCGATTCTGGAATCTGACTGGAAGGCGCTCGAGCGGCAAATTACCGAGCTTGGCAGGCGATCCGGGGTTCTGGTGCAAGGTGTCCCCAAGAAGCCGACCGCTGATTGGCGCAGGGCGGATCAAGTTGAGGTCCAGGTTGCGTCCGGCGGGGGCTGGATCTCGCTTTCCCAAGAAATTGATCAAATGGCCAGCCGGCTCGAAGGTCAGCTCAGGAGGCGAGCTGTTCATTCGGTCGGGGAGGCGGCGCCTCAGATCGAAGCGGCTCTCGCCGAGAATCAAGACAATGGGATGCGCCTGGCCGTCGTTCTCTCTGAAGCTGTGGACGATCTCGAGCAGGCGAAACGTCGGGAAACCTCTGTCGGCTTGCGTGTTGAGGCTCTGGAAGAAGACTTGAGGAAGCACAAGGATGCGTCCTTGCTGCGAAACTTGGGCTCTGGGACCGATTTCGAATCCCTCTACGAGAACTGTCCGACGTGTGGGCAGCTCCTGCCGGACGGGTTCGAAATCACAGATTATCCGTTGACGATCGAGGACAATATTTCGCTGTTGGAGCGGGAGCTCTCGACTTTCCGATCTATGACGGCCGACGCGCGACGTGCAGTTGAGCGAGGGCAGGTCCGTGTTAGCCGACTGCGAGATGAGATGGCTTCGATTCGCTCGTCTATTAGGGCGCAGAAAGATGCCCTCGTTAGCCCTAATTCCCTTCCTGACGCCGCCGCGCTTTCCGAACACATCCAACTTCAAGGTCGAATCGATGCTCTGCGGGCCGTCCGTGATGAAATCGAAGCGGCTCTAGATGAGCTGGATAGAATCTTCTCTATCTGGCGGCAGACGAAAGAGCAGCTTTCGCGGCTGCGAAATCATGAACTGAACCAAACTGATGCCGCCAAGGTTGCGGCACTTCGGACTTCTCTTGTCTCTCAGCTCCACAGCTACGGGTTCCGCTCGATGGACCCCTCGGCTGTCGATATCTCTGACAAGACGTATCGTCCCATTCATGAAGGATTTGATCTCGGCTTCGATCTATCCGCCAGTGACATGGTGCGAGTCATCTGGTCCTACCTGTTTGCCCTCATGGAAGTTTCGAGGGAGCGCGGAGGCAATCATCCACAGTTGCTTGTCTTCGACGAGCCTCGTCAGCAGGAGGCTGCTCGAATTAGTTTTCAGCAGCTTTTGAGGAGGGCTGCGCAGAATGGGTCTGCGGGAAGTCAGATCCTCTTCGCGACCAGCGAGGAGGAGCACGGTTTGCGAGAAATGCTGCGAGGACTTCCGCACTCCATGACGTCGGTGCCTCGTGGCGAGAAATTGATCAAACCGATCGCTGGTTGACGGTAGCTCGGGAGATCTCCTCCGGGGCACTCGAGGGTCGGATTGATCCGACGAAGAAGCGGTTGGAGGTGTGCGGACCATGCCTGGTTGTCAGCACCAGCGCTGTGGGATGGGACGCCACAGCCGCGCGGTTGAGGTGACGAAGTGACGAAGTGACGGTTAGTTCTAATCCATGCATGGCGACGATAAAAATCTCTATGTAAGAGGTAACCCGGCGCTGAGTGTCATTCCGTCACTTCGTCACTTCAGGCGTTGCCGTGCGCGGGCCCTCAGGAGCCGCAGGAGGCGCCACCAGCCCGCCAGGGCAGTCTTTCCTGCGAGGGGTCGTACGCGGCGCGCAGGAGGGCGTCAGCGCCCCTGGGGCACGGCTCCCACGGGTTGAGGGTCCTCGCCTACCCAGTGGAACCTGAAGCGGGTGAGCACTGGGTCCTTGCAGCCCTGGCCCCGGGACGGGAGGAGCGCCACGGAGTGGAGGACTACGCGCAGCAGCATGCGGGCACGTTCCTGGTCTGCTGCCATCCATGCTTGGTGCAGCATCTCGCCGTCTCGCAGGATCGTGATGTCGATGGTGCGCGTCAGTTCGGCCAGTTCCGCTTCCAGCGAGTCCAGCTGAGTGGTGATCGCGTCTCGTAGCTGGTCGTAGCGCTGCTGCCCCTTCGGGCCCTTGAAGCGGCCCTGCACGAAGTGCGCTTCGTCCAGGCTGTCCAGGCGGGCTTGGGCGTCGTCCACGGCGAGCGTGAGTTCCGTGCGGCGGACGTCTTTCTCCGGGTCCTCCACGGCCAACCAGCGGATGGCGAGGTCCACCAGGAGGCCGTCGTCGTCCGGCAGCGTGGAGACGCGCGAAATGAACGCGTGGGTCATGGCGTCGTCGGCAGCGTTGACCAGGACGGACATGCCCTGGCAGGTGCTCTTGCCCAGGTTGATCCGCCTGTAGCAGCGGTACGACGGGCCGCCCTTGACCATGTTGCCGCCGCAGCGCCCGCACTTGAGGAGCCCTGACAGAAGCGACTGTGCCGCCGGCTTCCCTCGGCGTCCGTTCGCCATGGACTCGGACGTGCGCAGCCTCAGGGCGGCCTGGATGCGTGCTCGCTCGCCGGACGTGATGACTCCTTCGCCCACGCTGACGGGCTGCCCGTCCTCGCCCAGCATTGGTTCCTGCGTCGCGCGCCACCGTTCCCGGCCCTGGTCGTCCGTGTACCGGTCGTGGGTGGGCACCAGCCCGGCCCACGCGGGGGAGTGGGCGAGCTGCGTAATTGTGGAGGAGCGCCACTTGCCGCCCCGCCGGGTCGTGAGACCGTCGGCGTTCAGCTTCTCCGCTATCGCGCTGGCGGACTCGGCGCCCAGCAGGAGATCAGCGATGCGGCGGGCCGTGGCGTATTCCTTGGGGTGGTGCTCCGTGGTCGTCCGGCCCTTCCGGACCCGCAGCCCGTAGGGCGGCTGACCGCCTGGCCACGCACCTTGGCGCTTCTTCTCCGCCTTGGTAGTCCGAGTACGGACGCTCGTGTTGTACGACTCAGCCCGTGCCTGTTCGGCCAGCCACGCGAACAGCCCACGGTGCTGCGGTACGGAGCTGTCCAGGCCGTCCATGTGCGCGACCAGCCGGGCGTTACGGCTTTCGAACGTGTCGAGTACGTCGCCCACCTGCCGCATGCCACGACGGCTCAGACGGTCCAGCTTCCACACCAGGAGGTGGCGGACCTCGCCGGCGACCACGGCGGCAATGGCCTTGTCGAACTTCTCGCGCGTGACGCCGGCCTTGAAGGCCGACGCCTCGTCTGTCCAGACCTCCCGGACGGTCAGTCCTTCGCGCTGTGCCCGGTCCCTGAGATCGCGTTCGTGCGCCTTCAAGGTGTCCTTGTTGTCCTGCAAGGTGCTGCGGCGCAGGTAGAGGTCACACAACTTGGCCGGGTCGGTCGCTATGCCCATGAGAGCCACCCTAGGTTGGGGTGATCACGGGCCAAACCGATTATTTCTGCTGGTCAGGCCCGCAAACACCAGTGGGTTTACTCTCGGGCAGTTCGGGATGGACGAGGTCGTCCCGCTTGAGCAGCAGCCGCACCCCGCACCGCTCGAACCGCGGCTCCCGCACCTCCACGACGGGAGACGGCGGCCGCTCCCGCAGCAGCACATCGGAATCGAGGAACCGGCTCACCCCGCCATTGTGCAGCCCTCCCGCGCCACCGACGCCCGGCGGGCGGCCCGCAGGCCCCGCCGGGGGCCGCCCCGGTGCGGGTCGGTCAGTTCAGGTGGGCGGCCACGCGGGTGCGGAAGGAGCTCATCGTGAAGCCGCGGGGGTCCGGTTTGCCCGGTTGCCATTCCAGGTGGCCGATCACCGAGCGCTCCGTCCAGCCGTGGACGCGGCAGACCGCTGCCGCCGCGCGGGCCATCGCGTCGAGCTGGACGGTCGGCCAGGGGTCCCGGCCGTCGCCGAGGTTCTCGCACTCGAAGCCGTAGAAGTGGCGGTTGCCGTCGGTGTCGCGCTCGTTGTCCGGGGGCAGCCGCCGCTCGGCGATGACCGCCGCGAGGACGTCCCGGTCGCCCGAGCCGGCGTGGTTGGCGCGGCCGTAGCCGACGAGGTGGACGCGGCCGTCCTTGGTGATCACGCCGTGGCAGAGCGGCCCGGGCAGGGCCTCGTGGCCGTCGCGGCACAGCTGCACGGTGTACGCCGTGCCGCGCGTGACGGTGTGGTGGATCATCACCCCGTGCACGGGGCCCCACGGGCCCTTGTGGTTGCGGTTGTGGGTGCGCCAGGCTCCGACCTCGACGACGGTCAGGCCTTCGCTGCGCAGTGCGTCGATGAACCGGTCCGCGGACATGGGTGCGGCCATGGACCGCCTCCTTTGCGGTGCATTGCGGTCACCTTGCGTGGCGACCCCGTTGCATACGGTGTAGGGGAGGGGGTCCTTGCGTGGCTAGGGCATTCGTACGGCGTGCGAGCCGATTCGGACAGGGCGGCCCCGTCCCGGGCGGCCCGCACGCCCCACCTGTCGCGTTCCGTTACGCCGAGGCCAGCCACATGTCGGGGCCGAAGACCTCGTAGTGGATGTCCGCGGCGGGCACGCCCTTGGCCAGGAGCTGCTCCCGTACGGCCCGCATGAAGGGCAGCGGCCCGCACAGGTAGGCGGTCGTGCCGGGGGCGACCTCGACGTCCGCCAGGTCCATGCGGCCCTCGCGGTCGCCGGGTTCGGCGTCGGCCTCGTACCAGAAGCGGGCCGTGGCGTCGGTCAGCTTCAGGGCGAGGGCGCGGTGGTCGGAGCGCAGCGCGTGGTCGGCGGGGGAGCGGTCGGCGTGCAGGACGGTGACGGGGGCCGTGCGGCCGCTCTCCGCGAGGTGCTCCAGCATCGACAGCATCGGGGTGCAGCCGATCCCGGCCGACGCGAGCAGTACGGGCGCGTCGGAGTCCTGCAGGACGAGGTCGCCGTACGGGGGCGAGACGCGCAGGACGTCGCCGACGGTGACCCGGTCGTGGAGGTGGTTGGAGACCTCGCCGTCGGGGCCGGCGGCGGACGCACCGCGGATCCGCTTGACGGTGATGGCGCGGGTCGGGGAGCCGGGGGCGCCGGTCAGGCTGTACTGGCGGATCTGGCGGGCGCCGTCGGGGAGTTCGACCTGCACGGAGACGTACTGGCCGGGCTTGGCGGCGGGGACCGGCGAGCCGTCCGCGGGGGCGAGGTGGAAGGTGGTGCAGTCCGCGGTCTCCTCCACGCGGGCGGTGACCTCCCAGGGGCGCCAGACGTCGCCGGCGGTGACCTGCTGCTCGGCGTAGAGCCGCTCCTCGACGGCGCAGAGGGCGTTCGCCATCAGCCAGTACACCTCGTCCCAGGCCGCGGCGACCTCCGGGGTGACGGCGTCGCCGAGGATCTCGGCGATCGCCTCGAAGAGGTGCTTGTGGACGATCGGGTACTGCTCGCGGGTGACGCCGAGCGAGGCGTGCTTGTGCGCGATGCGGCTCAGCATCGCGTCCGGGCGGGTGCCCGGGTGGGCGAGGAGGTGGCTCGCGAAAGCGGCTATGGAGCCGGCGAGGGCCTGCTTCTGGACGCCCGCGGCCTGGTTGCCGCGGTTGAACAGGTCGCGCAGCAGCTCGGGGTGGGCCGCGAAGAGCTTCGTGTAGAAGAGCTCCGCGATGTCGCCGACGGCCGCTCCCACGGCGGGCAGGGTGGCGCGGACGGTCTCGGCCGACTTCTCGGACAGCATCGGTACTCCTCGCGTTCGTGCGGTGGTGCGCAGGGTCGGGGTGCGGGTAATGGGTATTTCGGATGCAAGTTTTACGGCGTGCGCCGCCGGTGCGAAGCGGCCGTCCGGCCCGGGGGTCAGGGACCTTCGGCCCGACCGCCCGGCGGCCCGTCGCCCGGCGGTCCGCCGCGGCCCGAGATGCCGAGCAGCAGCGGACCGGTCGGCGCCGCGACCATCTCCTCCACCGTCAGCGGGTCCAGGGCGGCGAAGAACGCCTCCTGCGCCCGGCGCAGGGCGCCCCGCAGGACGCACGCGCCGCGCAGCGGGCAGGGGTTCTCGCCGTCGCAGTCCACGACGTCGCCGGCGCCCTCCAGCTCGCGGACCACGCCGCCCACCGAGGCGGCCCGCCCGGTCGCGGTCAGCGCCAGGCCGCCGCCGCGCCCGCGGCGCGCCTCGACGAGGCCGAGCCGCCGCAGCCGTGCGACGACCTTGGCGGTGTGGGTGTACGGGACCTCCATCGCCGCCGCGACGTCGCGCGTGGTGGGCAGGTCCCCCTCGGCGACGGCCAGGCGCATCAGGACGCGCAGGGCCAGGTCCGTGAATCGGGTCAGGCGCATGCCCGCACCCTAGAAAAACTGGCATCCGACATGCAAATTTCACATGTCCCGCAGGCCCCCGGGGCGAACCCGAGAGAGTGCCCACCACTCCGACGGAGTAGTCCCACCCTTTTGTGTAATGGTCCCACCACCGTGCGTGCTGAAAGGCTTCTGCCGCAGATCCGTGGAGTGATCGAAAGGAAGCACATGTCGGTGCAGGCGGGTTCCGGAACCGAGGCCGCGACTCCCCAGCGGAGTCTTGCCCCATCGGCCGCGCGGAACTTGGCAACCACGACCAAGTCCGTGCCGCAGATGCAGGAGATCACCTCCCGGTGGCTCCTGAAGATGCTCCCCTGGGTGTCCGTGCAGGGCGGCACCTACCGGGTCAACCGCCGCCTGAGCTACTCGGTGGGCGACGGGCGCGTGGAGTTCGTCAAGACCGGGTCCCGGGTCGAGGTCATCCCCGCCGAACTCGGCGAGCTCCCGCTGCTGCGCACGTACGAGGACGAGGACGTCCTGGCCGAACTCGCCCAGCGGTGCCGGCAGGTCGACTTCGAGGCCGGGCAGGAGCTGACCTCCTTCGGCAGCGCCGCCGACCGGGTCTTCCTGCTCGCCCACGGCCGCGTCGAGCAGGTCGGCCCCGGCCCGTACGGCGAGGACGCGGTCCTGCGGACCGTCGCCGACGGCGCCTACTTCGGCGACGACTGCCTCGTCGACGACGACGCGATCTGGGAGTACACCGCCCGCGCCGTCACCGCCGGCACCGCGCTCGTCCTGTCCGCCCAGGACTTCCGGATGCTCGCCGACCGCGCCGACTCGCTCCGCGCGCACGTGGACGCCGTACGCTCCGCCCCCGGCCGGCCCGCCAACGACTACGGCGAGGCCGCCATCGACCTCTCCGCCGGCCACCGCGGCGAGCCCACCCTGCCCGGCACGTTCGTCGACTACGAGGCCAGCCCCCGCGAGTACGAGCTCTCCCTCGCCCAGACGGTCCTGCGGGTGCACACCCGCGTCGCCGACCTCTACAACCATCCGATGAACCAGACCGAGCAGCAGCTGCGGCTCACGGTCGAGGCGCTGCGCGAGCGCCAGGAGCACGAGATGGTCAACAACCCGGAGTTCGGGCTGCTCCACAACGCCGAGTACGACCAGCGCATCCAGCCGTACGGCGGCGCGCCCACCCCCGACGACATGGACCGGCTGCTCAGCATGCGGCGCGGCTCCCGGCTGTTCCTCGCCCACCCCGAGGCCATCGCCGCCTTCGGCCGCGAGTGCAACCGGCGCGGCCTGTACCCGGACACGGTCGACGTCGAGGGGACCCGCGTGATGACCTGGCGCGGCGTGCCGATCTTCCCCTGCAACAAGATCCCGATCAGCGACGCCCGCACCACGTCCATCCTGTGCATGCGCACCGGCGAGGAGGAGTCCGGCGTCATCGGCCTGCACCAGCCGGGCATCCCGGACGAGATCGAGCCGAGCACGTCCGTGCGGTTCATGGGCATCAGCGAGCAGGCGATCATCTCGTACCTGGTCACGGCGTACTTCTCGGCGGCGGTGCTCGTGCCGGACGCGCTCGGCGTCCTGGAGAACGTCGAGATCGCCCGCCGCGCCTGAGCGGCGTGGCGGCGAGTACCGGGGAGGGGGACACCCATGGGCGCCACTGAGGCGGTCGCGGCCGGCGAGGGGCAGGAGGCCGCGGCCCTGCTGGAGAGGGCGAGGGGAGCGGTCGACCCGCTGCTGCGCCGCGCGGTCGGGAGCCTGCCCGGCTCGATGCGGCGCGTGGCGATGTACCACTTCGGCTGGGAGGCCGCGGACGGCACCGCGGCGGCGGGCGGCGCGGGCAAGGCCGTCCGGCCGGCCCTGGTGCTCGCCGCGGCGCGCGCGCTCGCCGGGCCGGACGGCGCGGCCGCGGCCGACGCGGCGGTCCGCGCGGCGGTCGCCGTCGAGCTGGCCCACAACTTCACGCTGCTGCACGACGACGTCATCGACCGGGACGCCACGCGCCGCGGCCGGCCGACGGCGTGGACGGTGTTCGGGACCGCGGACGCGATCATCACCGGCGACGCGATGATGGCGCTCGCCCTCCAGCTGCTCGCGGAAGACCCGCACCCCGCCTCGGCGGCGGCCTCCGCCCGCCTCGCGGCCTGCATCGTCGAGCTGTGCGCCGGGCAGCAGGCCGACTGCGCCTTCGAGCGGCGGCCGCAGGTCCCGCTGGAGGAGTGCCTGGTCATGGCGACGGCGAAGACCGGTGCCCTGCTCGGCTGCTCCTGCGCGCTCGGCGCCCTGTACGCGGGCGCCGGGGAGGACGAGGTCGACGCGATGGACGCCTTCGGCCGCGAGGCCGGCCTGGCCTTCCAGCTGATCGACGACCTGATCGGCATCTGGGGCGACCCCGGGCACACCGGCAAGCCCGCCGGCGCCGACCTCCTCGCCCGCAAGAAGTCCCTTCCCGTCGTGGCAGCCCTGACCTCGGGCACCGCGGCGGGCGAGGAGCTCGCCGCCCTGTACGCGGGCCCGATGGAGGGGGACGACGTACGCCGCGCCGCCGACGCGGTGGAGCGGGCCGGCGGGCGGGACTGGGCGCAGGCCCATGCCGCCGACCGGATGGGCCGGGCCGTCCAGCAGCTGTCCCGGGCCGTTCCCGACCTGGGGGCGGCGGGCGGGCTGCTGGCGCTGGCGGAATTCGTCACGCGCCGTACCCGCTGAGCGCCTGAGTGCAAGCCCTGTTCCGGCACCGCATGGTGCCGGAACAGGGCTTTCCGGCGTGTGGGCCCAACTCTAGTATCGCTTGCGTTTGTTGAGACGCGGCTGAAGGGTGTGCCCAGTGGTTCTGGAGATACGGCAGGCGGACGGGACGGACCGCGACGCGGTGGCGCGGCTGCTCGACGAGGCCTTCCGCGACGACCCGGTGAGCTGCTGGGTCTTCCCCGAGGCCGCGCACCGGGCCGCCGTACACGGGAAGTTCCTCGGCGTCTTCGTGGACGTCGCCCTCGCCGAGGGGCGGATCGACTACGCGGCCGACGGGTCCGCCGCCGCCCTGTGGCTGCGCATCCCGGCGGGCACCCCCGGGGAGGGCGGCCCGGAGGACGACGTACCGGCCCTGATGCGCGCCGTTGCCGACCCGGACAACGAGCGGTGCGAGCTGGTCGGCCGGCTGACCGGTGCCGTGCACCCGACGTCCGAGGAGCACGAGTACCTGCTGATGATCGCGGTGGCCCCGGGCCGGCAGGGCGAGGGCCTGGGGACGGCCCTGATGCGGCCGGTGCTGGAGCGGTGCGACCGGGAGGGCCTGCCCGCGTACCTGGAGGCGAGCAGCGAGCGCAGCCGGCGGCTGTACGAGCGGCTCGGCTGGGAGTTCACGGGTGAGGCGGTGCGCCTGCCGGACGGGCCGCTGATGTGGCCGATGTGGCGGAAGCCCCAGCCGGCCGCCGAGCCGGAGGCCTGACCGGGCGGGCACGGCAGGGAGGCCGCCCGCGCGCCCGGAGCCGCCGCCTCCGGGCGGGTGCGCGGGCCCCGTGACCGGCCGAACGGCCGGAACCGGCCTACCGTGGAGGTATGGCCGCCGAACACCGACACTCCCACCGGCGCCCCCCGCCGGCGCCCCCGGTGGTCGCGCCGCAGTCCGAGCACGAGCAGCACCCCTGCCCGGCCTGCGGGCGCCCCGTCGACACGGTCCTGCGGCGCCGCAAGGCGCTGGGGGTCTTCGTCCCCGAATGGATCCCGGGCCCCTGCCGCAACCCGGACTGCGCGGAGTACGCCGCCGAGGAGGGCCGGGTGCCCTGACCCCGGCCGGCCGGCCGCACCCGCGGTCCGCGGCGCGGCGCGCACCCCGGAGCGCGCGAGGGCCCCGCCCCCGGAGGATTCCGGGGGCGGGGCCGTGTTCACCGCGCCCTGTGCGGGAGGACGCTCAGCCCTTGGCGTCCAGGCCCGAGGCCGCGAAGCCGTTGGCCCACAGCTGGTTCACCCGGGTCCGCTCGGCGCTGTTCGGGGTGGCGTTGGTGCAGGACGTGCCCGGGCCGCCGCCCGACATCAGCTCGGAGCAGGGGCCCGAGTAGTGGTCCGGCAGGCCCAGCACGTGGCCCGTCTCGTGCGAGGTCACGCGCGTGGAGTTGTACTGCTGGTTCTGCCGGTAGTCGAGGAAGATGTAGCCGCGGCCGTGCCCGTCCGTGCTCGCGTACGAGCCGCGCGGGTCGTTGCCCTCGCGGTAGGAGAAGCTGCCTCCGGTGGAGACCTCCTGGAGGCGGACGTTCGTCACCGAGCTGTTCCAGATCTGGGTGGAGCGGGCGATCTGGGTGCGGAAGCTCGGCGCGTTGCGGGTGTTGTACGTGACCGTGACCACGGCGGCGCCGGGGTTCGCGGCCCGCTGCTCGGCGACCGAGCGCTGCACGGCCTCGAAGAAGGCCTTGGTGGCGGCCTGGTTCTCCTGCGAGCGCTCGTACGCGGCGTACGTCTGGGCGTTCCCGGCGGGTACGGGGGCGGCGCCGGCGTTGGGGACGACGCCGAGCGCGGTGGCGAGACCGAGGCCGGCGGCGGCTGCCAGCAGGGTCTTGCGGGATATGCGGGAGTGGCGCATGTGGGGTGCTCCTACTCGAAATCCGGTGGGGGGGTGGGTCGTTCGGTACCGGAGTCTGCGGGAGCATGCGGGGCCCGCGGATGATGTCAGCCCCCGATAACGCCGTCCTATCGGAAGGTTTCGGCGGGTCGACTTCCGTGAGAATGGCGGGATTCGATGGGGTATCAGTGGCTGGTGAAGTGCGCCGTGGCCGACCTACTCTCGGTCCATGGAGCTCGAGGTGAGGCACCTGCGCGCGCTCTGCGCCATCGCCGACGCCGGCAGCCTGCACAAGGCCGCCCGGCAGCTCGGCGTGAGCCAGCCCTCCCTGACCACCCAGCTGCGCCGCATAGAACGGGCCCTGGACGGCGAGCTGTTCCTGCGCGAGCGCACCGGCTGCCGGCCCACCCCCTTCGGGCGCAGCGTCCTCGGCCGCGCCCGCCCCCTGCTCGACGGGATGGCCGCCCTCGTCGCCGAGGCCCGCGCGATGGCGAGCGGCCCCCGGCTGCGCCTCGGCTCCACCGCCAGCCGGGCCCTGGCGGGATGGCTGCGCCGGCTGCACCGCCGGTGGCCCGACACCGAGACCTCCCTCTTCGTCGACGTCTCGCCCAACGCCCTGCTGCGGATGGTGGCTTCGGGCCAGCTGGACGTCGCGTTCGTGCACGAGGTGGAGGGCAGTCCGCTGCGGGTCCCCCCGGGGCTGGAGTTACGGGTCCTCGTGGAGCGGGAGCCGCAGTTCGTCTCGATGTCCCCGGACCATCCCGCGGCCCGCCGCAGCGTGGTCGACCTGCGGGACCTGGCCGCCGACCGGTGGACCGTCGACCCCTCCGTCGACGGCGAATGGGACGGCCTGCGCCGCGTGTTCGCCGCCGCCGGACTCGACCCGCCCGTGCTGCACGCCGACTACCACACCGCCTCCTCGCTGATCGTCTCCGGCGAGGCCGTCGCCCCCTGCCAGCCCACCTCCGGGCCCCGCGGCGACATGGCCATCCGCCCGCTGGCCGGCGACCCCCTCGCCGTGCGCCTGCTGCTGGCGACGCGGCCCGGCGAACACCCCGAGGCCTTCGAGGACCTCCGCGCCGCCTATCTGGAGGCCGCCCGCACCTCGCCCGCGTACCGGGCCTGGCTGCGCCGCCACGCGAGCCCGCTGCTCGCCGCCTCGTAACCGCGGCCGCCGCCCCTTCCGCCGGCCCGCCGCCCGGCCGCCTCCCGGACGGGACCGCCCTTCCCTGCGCCGGCCCCTTACCCCGCGCCCGCTCTTTCCCGCGCCCGCTCCTTCCCGGCCCCCGCCACCCGGGCGCCGCGGCCTGCCCGCGCGGCCCGCCCTTGACTTCGGCAACCCGCGATATATCGTGTTGGAAGGAAGACGCGATATGTTGCGTGCCGTCGTATGCGCCGAGGAGGGCCAGCACCATGGCAGAGCAGAAGACGTGGTCGGTGGGGGAGCCGCAGAGGATCGCCTTCGACGCCCCGGTGGCCGAGCTGCGGGTCCGCATCGCCGGCGGAACGGTCAACGTCGTCGCCGACGAGGGCCCCGCCCGCCTCGAGGTCGCCGCGGTCGACGGTCCGCCCCTGTACGTCGTCCAGGAGGGCGGCACCCTCACGGTCTCCTACGAGGACCTGCCCTGGAACGGGGCCCAGGGCCTGCGCGAGTGGTTCGAGAGCAAGCCGTGGAAGGCCTGGTCCGGCCCGGCCGAGGGCCGCAAGGCCTGGGAGCGCAGCGCCACCGCCACCCTCACCGTCCCGGCCGGCACCCGCGTCCGCGTCGCCGCGCTCGGCGCCGTCGCCGTCGTCTCCGGCATCGCCGGAGACGTGGACGCCAACACGGTCTCCGGCGACCTGACGCTGGTCCGGCTCTCCGGCGCGGTCAAGGCGCACACCGTCTCCGGCAGCGTGGAGGCCCAGTCCGTCACCGGCGAGCTCGGCTTCCGCACCGTCTCCGGCGGCCTCACCGTCGTCGACGGCGCCGCAGGGCGCGTACGGGCCGACTCGGTCAGCGGCGACATGCTGATCGACCTGGACCCTGCCGGCAGCATCGACGTCGCGCTGAACTCCGTCTCCGGGCAGGTCGCGGTCCGCCTGCCGCACCCCGCGGACGCCCGCGTCGAGGCCAACACCGCCACCGGAGGCATCTCCAACGGCTTCGAGGAGCTCCACGTATCCGGCCAGATGGGCGCCAAGCGCATCACCGGCAAGCTGGGGGCGGGCAGCGGCAGCCTGCGCGCCACCACCGTCTCCGGCTCCATCGCCCTGCTGCGCCGCCCGGCCGGGGACGCGCCGGCCGCCCCCCTCGCGCTCGACAAGAAGGTGCTCTGACATGCCGCCCGTCTTCGCCCACGGCCGACTCCGCCTCTACCTGCTCAAGCTGCTGGACGAGGCGCCGCGCCACGGCTACGAGGTGATCCGCCTGCTGGAGGAGCGCTTCCAGGGCCTGTACGCGCCCTCGGCGGGCACGGTCTACCCGCGCCTGGCCAAGCTGGAGGCCGAGGGCCTCGTCACGCACGCCACCGAGGGCGGGCGGAAGGTGTACTCCATCACCGACGCGGGCCGCGCCGAACTGGCCGGCCGGGGAGGCGAGCTCGCCGACCTGGAGCTGGAGATCCGCGAGTCGGTCTCCGAGCTGGCCGCGGAGATCCGCGACGACGTGCGCGGCGCGGCCGGCGCGCTGCGCCGGGAGATGCTGGCCGAGGCCTCCGCGACGCAGACCCGCGTCGAGGACGAGTCCTGGAAGGCCGCGAAGGAGGAGATGCGCCGGGCCCGCCAGGAGTGGAAGGAGCAGGCCCGCCGCGCCAAGGACGAGAGCCGCCGCGCCCGCGAGGAGGCGCAGCAGGCGCGCCGCCAGGCCAAGGAGGCGCAGGAGCGGGCCCGGGAGGAGGTCTCCCGGCTCGCGGCCCAGCTCCAGGAGCAGTTCGCGAAGTCGGGCGGGATGCTGGGCAGCCTGGCCGGCAGCTGGCTCGGCGGCGGGTCCGCCGGGGCCGGCGGCTGGGGC
>NZ_RPSE01000439.1:0-4968 GCF_003949955.1 Streptomyces sp. WAC05292 | reverse complement strand
GCACCGGCTCGGCGGGCTGGGCGGGCGGAACCGGATGGCCGGGCACGGCGTGCTCCCTGCGGGCTCTTCCTGGACGGTCGGACGCCTGTCCAACGGCGCCCGGCGGGGCTCGGTCACTGCGCGCACGGGTGGCGCGGCGGCCCGTCCGTCACTGGCTGTAGGGGCCAGCGGCCATTGCCAAGGAGGCCCGCCTCCGGCATGCTCCCTGGGACGCTCTCCAAGTGCTGCATGCCCTGTGCAGGACAGGAGTGTCGCCGTACCCTGAGGGGTAAGGGCTTGGGAAGATGCTTCCCGGACAGAGCTCCGTCACCCTGCGTCGTCGATTTCACCCACTGCCGCCCCGCCGTCTTGTCCCTTCGCCCGAGGACCTCTTCGCCGAGACACCCATGGCCGGTCACGAATTCCCCGAACCCGCGGACCGCAAGCGCAAGCCGCTCGCCGACCACGTGCCGAGCGACGTGCGCGCGGCGGACGAGGCGCGCCACCCCTGCGACCCGGCCTTCCGCCACGGCGTGGTGGTCGGCTTCGACGGCTCCACCTCCAGCGAGCGCGCCCTGGCGTACGCGATCGGCATGGCGCGGCGCTCCGGCTCCGGCCTGATCATCGTGCACGTGGCGAACCGGCTGCCCACCACGGTGTGGGCGGGCTGCGAACCGCCGGTCTTCGTCGACGTCCCGGACCACCGCACGGAGGTGCTGGGCCTGGAGCTGGCCTGCGCGGACTACCTGGCCGAGGTGCCGTGGATCCTCGTGGAGCGGGGCGGCGACATCTGCCACGAGTTGGAGGAGGTCGGGCGGGAGTACTCGGCCGACGCCATCGTGGTCGGCTCGACGCACGGGATCGTGGGCCGGATCTTCGGGTCGGTCGCGGGCCGGCTGGCCAAGCGCGCACAGCGACCGGTCGTTGTCATTCCGTAATCCCGCAGGTGTCGATTGTGCGGTTGTGCACCCCTGTAAAGGGTAGATAAATGCTGCTGGGACGCAGCAACAACTGCAGATCGAAGGGAGCCCGCCGTGGACAACGGTGTCTCTGCGGGAAGCACGGCCTCCACCTCGACCCTCGGGAACATGGCCCTGGGTCTCACCCTTCTCGCCTTCGGAATCGGACAGACCGGCATCGTCGGCGGGGTGTCCGCGGCCGACTCCGTCTCACTCGCGACCTACGTCGGCGGCCTCGCCCTGTTCGTCCTCGGACTCCTGGAGTACCGCGGCGGAAACGGCTTCAACGGCACGGCGTTCGCCGGCCTCGGCGCCTTCTGGTTCACGTGGGCCCACGGGGCCGACGCGAAGGTCTCGGCCAACGCCGCCGGCCTGTTCCTGCTCCTCTTCGCCCTGCTCGCGCTGACCCTCACCCTGGGCGCGCCGGGCGGGCTGTTCGGCCAGGGCGCCTACGCCCTGCTCACCCTCTCCCTCGTCCTCCTCGCCGTGGGCACCCTCGCCGACAGCGGCGGGCTGGGCAAGGCCGCCGGCTGGGTGGCCGCCGTGTCCGGGCTGATGTCCTGGTACGGCGCGACGGCGGCGCTCGCCGACTGGCCGACCGCGCTCGGCCGCACCTCCGGCCGCAGGAGCGCGGCCGCCGCGGGCTGACCCGGTCGGCGCCGTCCCGCCAGGCGGCGCCGCACGGGAAGCGGCGCGGGCACGCGAACGGCCCCCGGTCCTCGGACCGGGGGCCGTTCGGCCGTTTCGGCGCGCCTCGGCGGGGCGGCGCGGCCGCCCGCCGCCGCTACTCGACGGTGACGGACTTCGCCAGGTTGCGCGGCTTGTCGATGTCCCGGCCCAGGGCCAGGGCGGTGTGGTAGGCCAGCAGCTGGAGCGGGATGCCCATCAGGATCGGGTCCAGCTCGTCCTCGTTCTTCGGGACGATGATGGTGTGGTCGGCCTTCTCCTGCTCGCGGTGCGCGACGGCGAGGATGCGGCCGCTGCGGGCCTTGATCTCCTCCAGGGCGGCGCGGTTCTTCTCCAGCAGGTCGTCGTCGGGGACGATCGCGACCGTCGGCATCGCCGGCTCGATCAGGGCGAGCGGGCCGTGCTTGAGCTCGGAGGCCGGGTAGGCCTCCGCGTGGATGTAGGAGATCTCCTTGAGCTTCAGGGAGGCCTCCAGCGCGACCGGGTAGCCGCGGACGCGGCCGATGAACATCATCGACTTGGCGTCGGCGTACTGGGCGGCCAGCTCCTTGATGTCCTCCTCGCCCTTGAGGATCTCCTCGATCTGGGCGGGCAGGCGGCGCAGGCCCTCGATGATCCGCTTGCCGTCGGTGACGGACAGGTCGCGGATGCGGCCGAGGTGCACGGCGAGCAGCGCGAACGCCACGACCGTGTTGGTGAAGCACTTGGTGGAGACGACGCAGACCTCGGGGCCGGCGTGCACGTACACGCCGCCGTCGGCCTCGCGGGCGATGGCGGAGCCGACCACGTTGACGACGCCGAGGACGCGGGCGCCCTTGCGCTTGAGCTCCTGGACGGCGGCCAGCACGTCGTACGTCTCGCCGGACTGGGAGACGGCGATGTACAGGGTGTCGGGGTCCACGACCGGGTTGCGGTAGCGGAACTCGGAGGCCGGCTCGGCGTCCGCGGGGATGCGGGCCATGCCCTCGATCAGGCTCGCGCCGATCATGCCGGCGTGGTACGAGGTGCCGCAGCCCAGGATCTTGACGCGGCGGATGCCGCGGGCCTCGCGCGGGTCGAGGTTCAGGCCGCCGAGGTGGACGGTGGAGAAGCGGTCGTCGATGCGGCCGCGCAGGACGCGGTCGACCGCGTCGGGCTGCTCGCTGATCTCCTTGTGCATGTAGGTGTCGTGGCCGCCCATGTCGTAGGAGGCGGCCTCCCACTCGACGGTCTCCGGGGTGGCGGTGGTGGTCGCGCCGGAGGTCGTGTAGGTGCGGAAGTCGTCGGCCTTCAGGGTGGCCATCTCGCCGTCGTCGAGGGTGACGACCTGGCGGGTGTGGGCGACGAGCGCGGCGACGTCGGAGGCGACGAACATCTCCTTCTCGCCGATGCCGAGGACGACCGGCGAGCCGTTGCGGGCGACGACGATGCGGTCGGCGAAGTCGGCGTGCATCACGGCGATGCCGTAGGTGCCCTCGATCGCCTTGACGGCCTCGCGGACCTTCTCCTCCAGGCTCTCGGCCTGGGAGCGGGCGATCAGGTGGACGATGACCTCGGTGTCGGTCTCCGAGACGAAGACCACGCCCTCGGACTCCAGCTTGGCGCGGAGCTCGGCGGCGTTGTCGACGATGCCGTTGTGGACGACGGCGACCTTGTTCTCCGCGTCCAGGTGCGGGTGGGAGTTGATGTCGCTCGGGGCGCCGTGGGTGGCCCAGCGGGTGTGCGCGATGCCGGTGGTGCCGGCGAAGCGCTTGGGGACCCGGGTCTCCAGGTCACGGACGCGGCCCTTGGCCTTGACGACCTTCAGCGCCGTGGACTTCGGGCTGTTGACGACGATGCCCGCCGAGTCGTACCCGCGGTACTCCAGACGCTGGAGGCCCTCCAGCAGCAGCGGCGCCACGTCGCGCTTGCCGATGTATCCCACGATTCCGCACATGAAGTACTGCCCCTCCTGAGGTTCGGATTGCCCGTGCCGTGCCGTGCCGCGGCGCTCAGCCGTAGACGATGCGCCGCAGCTGCCGCAGCGACAGCTCCGGCGGTGCCACGGCGCGGTGCGGCAGCTCGGCCGCGATCCGTTCGAAGATCTCGGCGTTGACCGCCCCGCCGGCCTGGAGTTCGCGGTGCCTGCGGCGGACGAACTCCTCGGTCGTCTCGTCGAAGTACGCGAGCACGTCGAGCACCACCCGGGCGGCCTCACCGCGCTGGAGCGAGGTGCTGCGTACCAGGTGGTCGACGAGGTCGTCGTATGACGGGCGGCGGTCGAGCACTCGTAGATATTGACGGGAGAAGTGCAGGAACGCAAAGATCCTGCCCGAAACCGGGCAGGATCGCGCTGGTCTGGACCAGCGGAATGCGTCGATCCGCTACGGAAGCGGTCAGAAACGCCGCAAAACGGCCTGCTTGGCCGCCGTGAACTCGTCCGCCGTCAGGATCCCCGACTGGTGCAGGTCGCCCAGCTCCCGCAGCCGGCGCAGCAGCGCGTCGTGGTCCTCCGGTCCCGTCGGCTCCGGCGCCCCCGCCGCGAGCTCCGGCGCCGCCGCCGCGGCCGCCGCCGGGACCTGCCCGGGCACCGCCGCCGGGTGCGGCATCCGCACCGCCACCGCCGCCGCGACCAGCGCCATCAGCGGGTCCTTGCGGAAGCCGAACAGCTCCACCGTGTACGGGTCGTACTTGGGCGCGGGCGCCGGCGGGGCCCCGGCCAGCGTGAACCGGATCCACCCGTTGTCCAGGCCCTTCGACGGCGACCACTCCACCCCGCGCAAGTCCGCCACCCGGAACTCCCGCGGCCCCCCGGAGCTCTTGGCCTCCTCCGTCGTCCAGTTCCAGTCCAGGCCCACCCGGTCGCCGTCGAAGGCCACCGTCCCGTCGCCCGCCGCCACCGTGATCGGCACCGCCGGCCCCGGCAGCAGGTACGCCTCCACCGGGCCCGACTCCACCTGCTCCAGCAGCAGCGCGTTGCGCACCTCGTCCACGAAGTACTCGGCCACGCCCGACCGGTCCGACTCCACCGCCAGCCGGTACGGGTCCGAGGACTCCGGCAGCCGCCCCCCGGTCACCTGGAGCAGCGGGCACGCACCGTCACGCAGGCGGAGCCGGAGCCGGCCCGCCTTGCGGCCCGGCTCGAAGCTGATCCCGGCGATGGCGCGCAGCGGCACGACCACCTCGCCGAGGCTCTGGCGCAGCAGGCCCACCCCCTTGTCCCGCCCGGGCACGATCCGCACCGCGTCCCCGTCGAAGCCCCACGTACCGTCCTTCTGGATGATTTCCGCCATCCTGCGATTCTCGCACCGCCCCCCGCAGGCGAGTTGGCCTATACCTGGGCCATGAGAGTCCTGCGACGCACGCTCGGCACCCTCCTCCTCCT
>NZ_RPSE01000438.1:0-4987 GCF_003949955.1 Streptomyces sp. WAC05292 | reverse complement strand
GTAGTACCAGCCGCCGAGTACGAGGCCGCCCCGTGCCGCTGCGCTGCCGCGCACGGGACGGCCTCGTACTCGGCGGCTGGTACTACCGCGCCCCCGACCGCGACCCGGGCCGGCCCGGCCCCTGCGTCGTCCACCTCCACGGCGGCCCCGAGGAGCAGGAGCGCCCCGTCTTCAACCCCCTCTACCACGAGATCCTCGGCCGCGGCATCGACGTGTTCGCCCCCGACGTCCGCGGCTCCTCCGGCTGGGGACGCTCCTTCGTCGACGCCGACCTCGGCACCGGCCGCTTCGCCGCCATCGACGACGTCGCCGACTGCGCCGCGCACCTCGTCGCCGAGGGCCACGCCGATCCGCTCCGCCTGGCCGTGATGGGCCGCTCGTACGGCGGCTACCTCACCATGGCCTCCCTGGTGTGGCACCCGGAGCTCTTCCGCACGGGCGTCGCCGTCTGCGGCATGTCGGACCTCACCACCTTCTTCGACGGCACCGAGCCCTGGATCGCCCGCTCCGCGGCCGCCAAGTACGGCCACCCCGAGCACGACAGGGAACTGCTGCGCGCCCTCTCCCCGATGAGCCGCATCGACCGGCTGCGCGCGCCCGTCCTCGCCGTCCACGGCGAACACGACACCAACGTCCCCCCGACCGAATCCGAGCAGTTCGTCCGGGCCGCACGCGCCCAGGGAGTCCCCGCCGAGCTGCTGACCCTCCGCAACGAGGGCCACGACTTCCTGCGGGCGGACACCCGCCGCCTCTACCGGCGGGCCGCCGCGGACTGGCTGGAGCAGTACCTCGTACCCGACCGCACGGGCCGCCGGGGCGCCTGAGTACTTCCGCTCCCCGTCCTGAGTATCCGCACGGCTCCGTGCCGCGGCCCCGCCGTGCGAGATTTCCTTCCGGCGCGGGGGCCGGGCGGTCCGGCCCCGTTCGGGAGGGACCGGGCATGGACTTCTTCGACGGGGAAGCGGGCGGGCGGGACGAGCCGGCAGCGGGCGCCGGCGGCGGCTGCACATGGGCGACCGCCGCGCTCCTGGGCATCGCGGCCGCCCTGGCGGCCGCGGTCGCCGCCCTCTTCGACCTCGTGCGGGGCCTCGTCCCGTGACCTTCCGCCGCCCGGGGCCCGCGGCCGGCCCACGTCGGCCGAGGACCGCCTTGACGGCCCACCTGCGGCGGGATCCACTGAACGCGGTGGCACCCGCCCGCGCGGCGGATGCCGGGGGACCGGTCCACAGGGGGGACGGAGTGGGGCTTCAGCGTGCGCGGCGCGTCGCCTTGCAGGTCGTCGGACTCTACCGGCTGGCGCACCTCCTGTACGCGGCCGGCGTGGTGACGGCCGATCCCGTCGACGCACGCGCCGCCGCCATCCTCGCCGCCGTGTGCGCCGTCACCCTCGCCGTCTACGGGGCAGGACTGCGGCACGGCCGGATACCCGACCGCCTGATGTGGACGGACGCGGGCGTGAACGGATGCCTGCTCCCGCTCGCGGCCGCCGTCGCCATCGGGGAAGGGCCCGCCGCGGAGGCGCACGGCTGGCTGGCCGTCCAGGCGCTCTCCGCCTCGGCCGCCGCCGTCGTGTCGCTCCGCTGGCGCGGCACCGTCCTCTGCTTCGTCCTGCTGACGGCGACCTCGCTGGCCGTGCACCAGGTGGTGCGCCGGCCCGACACCGCCGGACTCCTGGAACACCTCAGCGCCCTCGCGATGAGCAGCGGCCTGATGGCCGCCGGCTGGTGGTACGTCAGACGCCAGGGCATCCTCCTGGACGACGCGCAGCAGCGGGCGCTGGCCGCCGAGGCGGCCCGCGCCCGCCAGGCCGAGCGGACCGCCCACCACGCCGCACTGCACGACACCGTCCTCGCCACCCTCACCACCATCGCCTCCGGCGGCGTCGACGCCAACGCGCAGGCCGTCCGCGACCGCTGCGCCCGCGAAGCGGCCTACCTGCGGCGGCTCGTCCAGCTCACCGACGACCCCGGACCCGGCCGTCCGCCCCCGGCGGGAGGGACGGCCGGCACCGCCGCCCTGGAGGAGGCCGTCCGCTCCGCCGAGGCGCTGGGACTGGTGGTGAAGGCGCAGTACCACGCCGTGCCCGAGCTCCCCGGGGACATCGCCGCAGCCGTCGCCGCGGCCGCCTCCGAGGCGCTGAACAACGTGCGCAGGCACGCCGGAACCGGCCTGGCCTACCTCACCGCGGCCGGCCGGGCCGGCGGCCTGGAGGTCACCATCGCCGACCGCGGCACCGGCTTCGACCCCGCGGACACCGCCGGCGCCGGTACGGGCCTGCGCCGCTCCGTACACGCCAGGATGGCCGCCGCCGGCGGCGCCGCCCGCGTGGACAGCCACCCCGGCGAGGGCACCGTGGTCGAACTCCGCTGGCCCGCCTGACGCACACACCGGCCGGTACGGCGCTCGCGGCCCGTCGGGGGCCCGCCACCTGCCGGTCGGCCTCACGCACCAGGCCGGCCGGTCGCCGGCCTGACCCCGCACGGCGGCCGGTACGGCGCTTCGCGGCCCGACAGCGAGCCCGCCGGCCCCGCGCCGGCCGGCCTGGCGCGTGTACGACGCGGCCTACGACGCCTGCGGGCCGGGGCGACACGCCGCCATCAGCCGACGCGCCTGTCGGCCCGGCGGATGTACGGCGGCCCGTGCGACGCCGGCGGCCTGCGGGCGGCGCATCCCCCAACCGGCGCGCCGGCCGGCCCGACCCCCGTACGCCCCGCCGGGGCGGGGCCCGCGGCCGGGCGGTGAGCCCCTCAGCCGATGCGGCGGGCGCCCGGCGACGGCACGGCCTCCAGTACGGCCGGCGCCGCGCAGCCGGCCGCCGCGAAGGCCTCCGCCACCGCGCCGGCCACGGCCGCCGCCTCCCCGGCGCGGACCAGGGCGATCACCGAACCGCCGAACCCGCCGCCCGTCATCCGCGCGCCCAGCGCCCCCGCCGCGACCGCGGACGCCACCGCCAGGTCGGTCTCCGCACAGGACACGCCGTAGTCGTCGCGCAGGGAGGCGTGTCCCTCCGTCAGCAGCGGCCCCAGCGCCTCGGGCCGCCCGGCGGCCAGTTCCGTGACGGCCCGGCCCACCCGCGCGTTCTCGGTGACCACGTGCCGTACGAGCGGGACGAGTTCGCCGGGCAGGGCCGCCAGCGCCGCCGGCAGGCCCGCACCGTCCAGGTCCCGCAGGGCGGGCAGGCCGAGCAGGCCGGCGGCCCGCTCGCACCCGGCCCGCAGGGCCGCGTACGCCCCGTCGGCGAGGTCGTGCTTGACGCGGGTGTCCAGCACCAGCAGGCGCAGCCCGTGCCCGCCGAGGTCGAACGGCACCTGCCGCACCTCCAGGCTCCGGCTGTCCAGGTGCAGCGCGTGGCCGCCGGTGCAGCACACCGACGCCATCTGGTCCATCACGCCGCACGGCACCCCCGCGTAGGCGTTCTCGGCGTGCTGCGCCGCCCGCGCCAACTCCGGCCGCGCCAGGCCCAGCCCGTACAGCTCGTCGTACGCGACGGCCACCGCGCACTCCAGGGCCGCGGAGGAGGACAGCCCCGCCCCCGCGGGGACCGCGCTGTCGAGGTACACGTCGGCGCCGCCGGCCGGCAGCCCGCGCTCGCGCAGCGCCCAGACCACGCCCGCCGGGTAGCGCGCCCAGCCCGCGGTGGCGCCGGGTGCGAGGTCCGCCACCCGCAGCTCGGCGGTCGCGGCGCCGCCCTGGGCGCTGTGCAGCCGCAGCAGGCCGTCCCCGCGCCGCCGTGCGGCCAGCACCACCGCCTGCGGCAGCGCCATGGGCAGGGCGAACCCGTCGTTGTAGTCGGTGTGCTCGCCGATCAGGTTGACCCGGCCGGGCGCCGCCCAGACCCCCTCGGGGGAGCCGCCGTGGACCCGCCGGAAGCCGTCGCGCACGGCGTCGGCCGCGTCCGCGGTCACCGCGCCTCCCGCAGCCGCCGGGCGGCCGTCTCCGGGGCCACGTCGTTCATGAACGCCTCCATGCCGGACTCCGTCCCGGCCAGGTACTTGAGCTTGTCGGCTGTCCGCCGCACGGTGAACAGCTCCAGGTGGAGGGCGAGTTCGCCCCCGCCGGAGAGCGGCGCCTGGTGCCAGGCGGAGACGTACGGCGTGGGCGCGGCCAGCCCGAAGAGGCGGTCGAACCGGCGCAGCAGGTCCAGGTAGAGGCGGGGGAACTCGGCGCGCTCCGCCTCGGTGAGCCGGGTCAGGTCGGGCACCCGGCGGTGCGGGTACAGGTGCACCTCGTACGGCCAGCGGGCGGCGTAGGGGACGAACGCGGTCCAGTGCTCCCCGGCGAGGACCACGCGCTCGCCGGCGGCGCGGGACTCGGCGAGCAGGTCCTCGAACAGGTTCCGCCCGGTCGCGGCGCGGTGGGCTGCCGCCGCGGCGAGGTGTTTGGCCGTCCGCGGCGCGACCGCGGTGAACGCGTAGACCTGCCCGTGCGGGTGGGGGAGGGTCACCCCGATCTCGGCGCCCCGGTTCTCGAAGCAGTACACCTGCACCACGCCGGGGCGGGCGGACAGCTCGGCCGTCCGGTCGGTCCAGGCGTCGAGGACGAGCCGGGCCCGCTCGGGGGTGAGGTCGGCGAAGCCGGCGTCGTGGTCGGGGGTGAAGCACACCACCTCGCAGCGGCCCGTGGGGCCGGAGAGGGAGGGGAAGCGGTTCTCGAAGACGGCCACCTCGTAGTCGGCGGCGGGGATCTCGCTCTCCCGCCCTTCCCGGGTGGGGCACAGCGGGCAGGAGTCGGCGGGCGGGAGGTGGGTGCGCGACTGCCGGTGCGCGGCGATCGCCACCCAGTCGCCGGTGGCCGGGTCCCGGCGCAGCTCCGGAACGCTTCGGACGCGGTCCGGCTGCCGCCGGTCCCGGGCCCGGCGGTCCCGGCCGGGGGCGCTGTCGTAGTAGATGAGCTCGCGGCCGTCCGCGAGTTCGGTGACGGTCCTGTACACGTCCTCGCCTGATCTGTCGTGTGGGTGCGCGGGCAGAGGGGCCGGCGGCAGCCGGAC
>NZ_RPSE01000437.1:0-2500 GCF_003949955.1 Streptomyces sp. WAC05292 | reverse complement strand
GCCTTTTGAAGAATGAGCCTGCGAGTTAGCGGTGTGTAGCGAGGTTAACCCGTGTGGGGAAGCCGTAGCGAAAGCGAGTCCGAATAGGGCGATTGAGTTGCACGCTCTAGACCCGAAGCGGAGTGATCTAGCCATGGGCAGGTTGAAGCGGAGGTAAGACTTCGTGGAGGACCGAACCCACCAGGGTTGAAAACCTGGGGGATGACCTGTGGTTAGGGGTGAAAGGCCAATCAAACTCCGTGATAGCTGGTTCTCCCCGAAATGCATTTAGGTGCAGCGTCGTGTGTTTCTTGCCGGAGGTAGAGCACTGGATAGGCGATGGGCCCTACCGGGTTACTGACCTTAGCCAAACTCCGAATGCCGGTAAGTGAGAGCACGGCAGTGAGACTGTGGGGGATAAGCTCCATGGTCGAGAGGGAAACAGCCCAGAGCATCGACTAAGGCCCCTAAGCGTACGCTAAGTGGGAAAGGATGTGGAGTCGCAGAGACAACCAGGAGGTTGGCTTAGAAGCAGCCACCCTTGAAAGAGTGCGTAATAGCTCACTGGTCAAGTGATTCCGCGCCGACAATGTAGCGGGGCTCAAGCGTACCGCCGAAGTCGTGTCATTGCAGCAATAGCCCCAACGGGTGCTGTGATGGGTAGGGGAGCGTCGTGTGCCGGGTGAAGCAGCCGTGGAAGCGAGTTGTGGACGGTTCACGAGTGAGAATGCAGGCATGAGTAGCGATACACACGTGAGAAACGTGTGCGCCGATTGACTAAGGGTTCCTGGGTCAAGCTGATCTGCCCAGGGTAAGTCGGGACCTAAGGCGAGGCCGACAGGCGTAGTCGATGGACAACCGGTTGATATTCCGGTACCCGCTTTGAAACGCCCAATATCGAATCCTTTGATGCTAAGGCCGTGAAGCCGTCCTGGATCCTTCGGGTGAAGGGAAGTGGTGGAGCCGCTGACCCGAGATGGTAGTAGGTAAGCGATGGGGTGACGCAGGAAGGTAGTCCAGCCCGGGCGGTGGTTGTCCCGGGGTAAGGGTGTAGGCCGAGGGGTAGGCAAATCCGTCCCTCATACAAGGTTGAGACCTGATGCCGAGCCGATTGTGGCGAAGTGGATGATCCTATGCTGTCGAGAAAAGCCTCTAGCGAGTTTCATGGCGGCCCGTACCCTAAACCGACTCAGGTGGTCAGGTAGAGAATACCGAGGCGTTCGGGTGAACTATGGTTAAGGAACTCGGCAAAATGCCCCCGTAACTTCGGGAGAAGGGGGGCCATTCCTGGTGATGGGTTTTGCACCTTGAGCTGGGGGTGGCCGCAGAGACCAGCGAGAAGCGACTGTTTACTAAAAACACAGGTCCGTGCGAAGCCGTAAGGCGATGTATACGGACTGACGCCTGCCCGGTGCTGGAACGTTAAGGGGACCGGTTAGCTCCATTTCGGTGGGGCGAAGCTGAGAACTTAAGCGCCAGTAAACGGCGGTGGTAACTATAACCATCCTAAGGTAGCGAAATTCCTTGTCGGGTAAGTTCCGACCTGCACGAATGGCGTAACGACTTCTCGACTGTCTCAACCATAGGCCCGGTGAAATTGCACTACGAGTAAAGATGCTCGTTTCGCGCAGCAGGACGGAAAGACCCCGGGACCTTTACTACAGTTTGATATTGGTGTTCGGTTCGGCTTGTGTAGGATAGGTGGGAGACTGTGAAGCGGCCACGCCAGTGGTTGTGGAGTCGTCGTTGAAATACCACTCTGGTCGTGCTGGATGTCTAACCTCGGTCCGTGATCCGGATCAGGGACAGTGTCTGATGGGTAGTTTAACTGGGGCGGTTGCCTCCCAAAGGGTAACGGAGGCGCCCAAAGGTTCCCTCAGCCTGGTTGGCAATCAGGTGTTGAGTGTAAGTGCACAAGGGAGCTTGACTGTGAGACCGACGGGTCGAGCAGGGACGAAAGTCGGGACTAGTGATCCGGCGGTGGCTTGTGGAAGCGCCGTCGCTCAACGGATAAAAGGTACCCCGGGGATAACAGGCTGATCTTCCCCAAGAGTCCATATCGACGGGATGGTTTGGCACCTCGATGTCGGCTCGTCGCATCCTGGGGCTGGAGTCGGTCCCAAGGGTTGGGCTGTTCGCCCATTAAAGCGGTACGCGAGCTGGGTTTAGAACGTCGTGAGACAGTTCGGTCCCTATCCGCTGTGCGCGTAGGAATATTGAGAAGGGCTGTCCCTAGTACGAGAGGACCGGGACGGACGAACCTCTGGTGTGCCAGTTGTCCTGCCAAGGGCATGGCTGGTTGGCTACGTTCGGGAGGGATAACCGCTGAAAGCATCTAAGCGGGAAGCCTGCTTCGAGATGAGTATTCCCACCTCCTTGAGAGGGTAAGGCTCCCAGTAGACGACTGGGTTGATAGGCCAGATGTGGAAGCCCGGTAACGGGTGGAGCTGACTGGTACTAATAGGCCGAGGGCTTGTCCTCAGTTGCTCGCGTCCACTGTGTTAGTTCTGAAGCAACGAAC
>NZ_RPSE01000436.1:0-4992 GCF_003949955.1 Streptomyces sp. WAC05292 | reverse complement strand
GATCCGGCGGGTGCGGGCGGGTTCAGCGGGTGTCGCGCTGGGCGGTCACGATGTCGGTGAGGGTGCGCTCGACGCCCATGCGGCCCTGCACCCTTTCGGCGAACGCGGGGAACTGCCCGGCGATCGCGCTCAACAGCTTCAACTCGGCCGGCGCCACGTTGACTTCGCACAGGTTCCGCTCGACTGCGCGGACGAGGCCGGCGGACACCTGCGCGGGCGAGACCGTGCGCATCCCGGCCGGCGGCTTGGCGCCGGTCGCGGCGAACATGCCGGCGTCGCGGACGAATCCGGGCTGGACGAGGGACACGCCGACGCCCGTCCCGTGCAGGTCCTGGCGGAAGGCGAGGGCGAAACCGCGCAGGCCGAACTTCGTCGCGTTGTAGAGCGCGGAGGACCTGGTGGCCGCCTTGCCGGAGATGGAGCCGACGAACGCGATGTGGCCGCGGCGGGCGCGGACCATGCGCGGGGCGAGGAGCCGGGCGAGGAGGATCGGCGCGTGCAGGTTCACGGCGAGGGCGCGTTCGACCTGGGCCGGGGTGTAGTCGAGGACGTCGCCGCTGGAGGGGAGGGCGGCGTTCGCGACGAGGACGTCGACGTCGCCGCACTCCTCCGCGAGGCGCTCCACGTCGGCGGGGTCCGCGAGGTCGGCGACGACGGCGCGGGCTCCCAACCGGTCGGCGGCGGCCTGCAGCTCGTCCTTCCTGCGGCCGGTGAGCACGAGGGAGGCGCCCTTGCCGGCGAGCGCTCCGGCGAGCTCCGTCCCGAGGCCGCCGGTGGCTCCGGTCAGCAGAACCGTCGATCCGTCGAATCGCATCCGTG
This sequence comes from Streptomyces sp. WAC05292, assembly GCF_003949955.1. Taxonomy (NCBI): domain Bacteria; kingdom Bacillati; phylum Actinomycetota; class Actinomycetes; order Kitasatosporales; family Streptomycetaceae; genus Streptomyces; species Streptomyces sp. WAC05292. The sequence goes on along the minus strand of NZ_RPSE01000436.1, from coordinate 4,173 downwards.
GTCGCCCTCTCTCGTTGTTCGTTCGAACGAACGGGACCATAGAGCAGCCCGACCGGACGTGTCCATGCCATCGCGGGATCGGATGCACCCGCCCCGCCGGGCGGGTTCCGCCGGATGCGACCATGGCGCGCATGGAGAAGGCAGCCGACACCCGCCAGCGCATCATCGACGCCGTCCTTCGGATCATCGGTGCGGAGGGCATCGCCGCGTTGAGCAACCGGCGGATCGCGAAGGAGGCGCAGGTGTCGCTGGGCTCGGTCACCTACCACTTCACGACCCAGCACGAACTGCTCAGGGAGAGCCTGCTGCACTTCGTCGCCCAGGAGACGCAGCACTTCACCGAGCTGGCCGAGAACTGCGCCCGCGCGGACGGCCTGGACGTCGCCGGCGCGGCCGAGATGGTGCAGACGGTGGCGGGCGGAACCGCCTTCGACAGCAGGCACATCGCGCCGTTCGAGCTGTACATCGAGGCGGGGCGCGACGAGCGGCTCCGGGCCGCCGCCGCGGAGTGCTTCGCCGCGTACGACTCGCTCGCCCTCGGCATCCTCCGGCGGCTCGGCCTGCCGGACCCCGAGCGCCTGGCCGGCGCGGTCGTGGCCATGGTCTTCGGGCAGCAGCTGCGAAGGCTGGCCACCGGCTCACCGGCGGAGGACCTCGTCGACACCCTCCTGCTCATGACGGGCACGGCGGTCGGCGGCACCGGCTGCGACGCGACCGCCCGCCCTCCGTCCGCATCCCGTTCCTGCTGAGGCGGCCCGACGTCCCGATACAGGGATGGCCGAAAGGAACCTTGCGCAACCGCTGAAGGCTTTGTGGTGCGCGGTGACTTCCGTCGACGCACTCGCGCAGCAGGTCGGCATGGCCGCAGTGGCGGGCGTACTCCCCGATCCTGTGCACCGTCAGCTCCCGCACCGCGATCGCCGCGCGGCCGACCCGCTTGCCGAAGCCCGGCGTGGCGGGCCGGTTCGGCGTCGGTCGCGGCCTGCTCGCGGGCGAGGTCGGCGTACGCGGCGTCGACCACGGACGGTTCGGAAACGGCCCCTTCGAAGTCCGCGTCCTTCGCGCCGTACAGCCGGGGCAGCGGCTCCCCGTCGGTGATCCAGTTCTGCCGGTCGCGCTCGCCAGGAAGTCCAGGAGCGTGGCGAGTCCGCTGTCCGCGCCTGGGAGTTGTGCGGTCAGGGACGCTCCCGCATGCGCCGCCGCAGGCGGTCGTAGACCGGTTCGCTGCCCAGCCCGTCCGCGGTGAGCGCGGCGGCGAAGCACGCGGCCAGCAGCGGCAGGACGAGCGAGGTCGCGCCGGTCATCTCCACGACCAGGACGACGCCCGTCGCGGGCGCCCGTACGACGGCGGCGAACAGGGCTGCCATCCCGACCACGGCGAACGCCCCGGACCCGGCCGCCTGGCCCGGCAGCAGCGGCCCCGCGGCGGCGTGCGCGAGTGCGCCCCACAGCGCGCCGACGGCCAGGAGCGGGGCGAACAGCCCGCCGGGCGTGCCGGCGGCGTAGCTGAGCGGTCCGGCTGCGAAGCGCACGGCCAGGTAGGCGGCGAGAACGCCGGCGGCAGGGCTCCAGCCGGCCAGGAGCCGTTCGCCGAGGGGGTCGCCGCCGCCGGCGAGCAGCGGATCGAGCGCCATCAGCAGTCCGACCACGGCCCCGATCAGGGCAGCGCGGGCGGACGCGGGCACCCGGGTGGCGAGCCGGTCGGACAGGGTCAGGCCGCCGATGACGAGGGCCCCGTACGCGGCTCCGAGCAGCCCGGCGGTGGCACCGAACAGCAGGAAGACGGGCAGCAGCCACACCGGCGGGGCGGGCGCGTCGGGGAAGGGGAAGACCGGCGCGCCGCCGACGATCAGGGCGGACACGGCGGTGGCGGTGGCCGTGCCGATGAGGGTCATCAGCACGAGCCGCGGCCGCACGGACCGGGTGACCTCCTCGCAGACGAACAGCAGCCCGCCGAGGGGTGCGGCGAACGCCACGGCGAGGCCCGCGCCGGCGAGTGAGGTGTGCAGCAGCCGGGTGTCGTCGGCACCCAGGCCGGTGCGCCGGCCCGCCTCGGCTCCGATCGCGGCGCCCATGTGCACCGACGGGCCCTCCCGTCCGAGGACGAGCCCGGATCCGATCGCGACGACACCGCCGACGAACTTGGCGGGGAGCAGCAGCCACGGTGTACGGGCCTCGCTCTCCCCGCGCCAGACCGCCTCGACGTGCTGGATGCCGCTGCCCGCCGCGTGCGGAACGCGCCGGGCGAGGGCGCAGGCGAGGGCCGCCCCCGCCGCGCCGAGGGCGACGGGGACCAGCCATCCCGGGCCGCCGAGCCCGGCGGCGGTCTCCAGCAGGCGGCCGCGCAGCGCGTCGGCCTGCTGCAGGCACCAGCGGAACGCCCCTCCGACCAGGCCCACCAGGCAGCCGGCCAGGGCCGCCACGAGGTGGGCGCGGCTGGCGCCGCGGAGCCGGTGCTCCGTCACCGCCGCGCCCCGTCCGCGACGGTGGGGTGGAAACCCGCCATGTACCGACCTCCCGTACCGAGCCTGCGGGCGCCCGTCCGAGGTCCGCCCCGCGGCCGACCGGGCCGCCGTCCGTCCGAGCCTGGACCGCCCCCCGCGCCCGCCGCCGGGAAGCGCGCCGCGGCGCGGCGCGATGCGCCCCGACCGGGCGACGGCCGCGGCGACGCGTTGCGGCGACGGCGTTGCGGCGCCGCGCGGCCGGGTGCTGCGGCGGAGACTGGAGGTGGCGGCGGGCCGCGCGTCGGCCCCGGGATCCGGGAGGGGCTGTGGAGCCGAAGACCACGTCAGTGCTGGCCCCGTTCATGGTGGTGCTCACCCTGACGACGGGGCTGGTGGAGGCGGCGAGCCTGCTCGCGCTGGGGCCGGTGTTCACCGCCATGCAGACGGGGAACGTCCTCTTCTTCGCCTTCGGCCTGGCCGGCGAGGGCGGCCTGTCGGTGGTGGCGCCCGCGACGTCGCTGGGGGCGTTCATCGCGGGGGCGGTGGTCGGCGCCCGGCTGGAAACCCGGCTGGAGGCCGACCGGCGCCGCTGGTTCATCCTCTCCCTCGTCGCGGAGGCGGCCCTCGTCGGGGCGGCCGCCGTCGCCGTGTGGGGGGTGCCGGCGGTCCACCGGGCGCCCACGGGCCGCCATCTCGCCGCGGTCGGTGTGCTGTCGGCCGCCATGGGCATCCGCAACGTGACGAGCCTGCGCCTCCAGGTCCCCGACCTGCCGACGACGCTGGTCACCCGCGCCATGACCGCCCTGCTCGCCGGGTCCCTGCTGGGCCGCGACTCCTTCCTCGCCCGCGGCACGGCGGCCACGGCGCGCCGGGCCGCCTCCGTGGGCGCGATGTTCGCGGGCGGGCTGGCCGGCGCGCTGTGGCTGCACGCCGGCCTGCCGGTGTCGGGGCTGCTGCTCCTGGCGGCGGGCACGCTCCTGGCGGTCGCTGCGGCCTTCGTCCCGGGACCGCACCTGCACACGTGAGCCGGGCGGCTACGGAGCCGCGGGGCGCCAGGCGCGGACCAGGAGGGTGCCGAGGTCGGCGGGGTCGGGAGCGGGGAGCACCGCGGCCTCGACCCGCTCGAAGCCGGCGGCCCGCAGGAGGCCCGTCCACCTGCGCGGGGTGTAGGACCAGCGGCGCACCGCGAGGGGCCGCCCGCGCAGCCCGCCGGGGTACGTGCCCTGCGGGCCGTGGCAGCCGGGCAGGGCGGGCGCGTGGCTGAAGGCGAGCAGGCCGCCGGGGCCGAGCCGGTCGCGGACGAGGGGGAGCAGGCGGCGGGGGTCGTGGAACCAGACGGCGCCGAACCGGGACACCACCGCATCCCAGCGGCGCTTCGTGCCGGTGAGGAAGGCGGTGGCGTCGGCCCGGTGGAACTCGGCGGGCAGGCCGGCGCAGCGGGCCCGGGCGGCGTCGATGTGGGCGGGGGCGAGGTCGATGCCGGTGACGGAGATCCCCCGGCGGGCGTAGTGCACGAGCTCCAGGGCGGTGCCGCAGCCGAGGTCGAGGACGTCGGCCGGGTCGCCGAGGTATTCGGGGCCGGGGCCGTGGCCCGGGTACTGGGTCCAGCCGCGCCAGAGGGTGTCGTCGGGCCAGTCGGGGACGCCCCAGCCGGCGGCGTAGTGCTCCCAATAGCCCTGGGTGCTCCACGTGTCGCGGGCGGGGGCGTCGGCGGGGATGTCGGCGGGGG
>NZ_RPSE01000435.1:0-5011 GCF_003949955.1 Streptomyces sp. WAC05292 | reverse complement strand
CCCCCGCTCCTGCCGCCGACGTCCGGTCCGGGTCCCGGCCCGCCGTCCGCGCTGCGGGCGGGCCCGGGCGCCGGCCCGCCCCCGTGGCCGGGGAGGCGCGGTTCTCCCACGGCCCGCTCGTCGTCCTCGACGCGGACTCCGACCGGCAGGTCGTCGCGTACGGCGTCGGCGGCATCGTCCTGGACGTGCCCGCCGCCTCCCTGCCCGCCCTGGTCGAGTGGGCGCTCGGCGAGGCGATGCTCGGCGCGCCGCGCCTGCACCGCAACGGCCGGGACTCCGACCCGGTGCTCGTGCTGACCGACGCCGCCGCCGAGCGCTACGGGCTGCCCGCCCGCCTCTCGCCGCAGGAGCGGCTTGCCGGGCGGCTCCCGGACGACCACAAGGTGGTCAAGCAGCTCGCCAAGGCCGACTGGCAGCTCACCCGGCGCGGCCTCGGCCCCTGGGCCCGGATCTACCGGCCCGCGCAGGGCGGCCGGCGCTCCTGCGTGCAGCTGTGCGTCCTCGGCTGGGACGCCCTCGACGCCCGCTCCTGGGGCGGGGCCGCCGACCTGCCGCCGGCCGAACTGGCCCGCCTGCTGGGCACGTACGCGACCCGGGTCATCACCCCTCGCGGCTCGACCGCGGTCAACGGGCTGGAGCTGATGACCGCCCTGCACCCGCCGACCCGGGCCGGCGAGCCGGACGCCTCCGGACGCCGCCACAGCGAGCACAACCCCGGCTCGCTCGGCACGCAGCCCGTCGACTGCGCGCCGCCCGAGGCGCCCGACGGGCACCCCCTGCTCGCGCACCTCCCCCGCTTCCACCAGCGCGGCCCCGCCGAGATGCTGCTGGAGGAGGCGTACGACTGGGCGCGGCCCCTCACCGACGAGGAGTGCCTGAAGCCGTACGTGGTGGGCATCGACGTGAACATGGCGTTCGCCGCGGGTGCGAACGGCGCCGTCGTGGGGCTCGGCGCGCCGACCAGGGTGTCCCGCCCCGCCTTCGACCCGAAGGTGCCCGGCTGCTGGCTCGTCGACCTCTCGCACATCGAGCTCGACCCGCGCCTGCCGTCGCCGTTCACCCCGACCGGGACCCGCCCGGAGGGGCCCGCCTGGTACGCGACCCCGACCGTCGCCTACGCGGTGGAGCTCGGCTGGTCCGTACAGCCGCTGGAGGGCTACCTGCGTGCGGAGACCGGCCGCTACCTGGACGCCTGGTACGGGCGGCTGCGGGACGCGTACGTCGCCACGATGGCCGACCTCGGCGTCACCGCCGGCATGGAGCCGCAGGCGTTCCTCGACGCGATGGCCCGTCACCGGGAGGTCGACCCCGAGCTGGCGCTGGTCCTGACCGCGATCAAGGCGACCGTCAAGGGCGGCATCGGCAAACTCCGCGAACGCCCCCGGGGCGGCGGCTGGCGTCCCGGCCAGCCCTGGCCCGCGCTCCAGCGGCCGACGTGGCGCCCCGACATCCGGGCGGCCGTCATCTCCCGCACCCGCGTCAACATGCACCGCAAGATGCGCAACCTCGCCGCCGCGACCGGCCGCTTCCCGGTGGCCGTGCTGTCGGACTGCGCTGTGTACGCTTCCGACGGGCCGAGCCCGCTGGACTTCCTCCCCTACGAGGACGGCAAGCCCCTCAAGGGCGGCTTCCAACTCGGGGTCTCCCCCGGCATGGTCAAGCACGAGGGCACCCAGACCGTGCTGTGGGCCGAAGGCGTGCGCGAAGAGCACGGGGACAGCCTGAACCTGGCCCGCTACATCAAGGACGGCCGGATCACCGCCCAGGACGACGGAGAGTAGGGAGCGCCCGATGGACACGGTCGGGGAAGGCCTGGAAGGGGCCCTGCAGACGGCGTTCACCCGTCCCGTCCCGAAGAGCGCGGGCGCGCAGATGCGCTACCTGGTCAAGCAGTACAAGGGGCGCACCGGGGAGGTGGCGCGGCTCCTCGGCATCAGCCAACGCACCGTCGAGAGGTACGTACGCGACCAGCTGAAGCGGCCCCGGCCCGAACTCGCCGCCCGCCTGGAGCGCGAGGTGCGCAGGCGGTGGCAGCCGCAGGTCCGGGCGCGGGCCCGGAAGGCCGCCGCCACCACCGGCGGCATCATGATCGACACGCGGGCGCGGTTCGGCTACACCGCCGCGCCCGGCACCACCGACGACGCCAGGCTGCGCCACCTCACGGTGGCCCTGCCACCGGAGTTCGCCGGCCGCCTCTTCGACGCCCAGGAGGCCGGGGCCACCGAGCAGCAGCTCCGGCAGATCGCCGCGGAGGGACTGCAGGAGATCTACTTCAAGGACCAGGGGCGGCGCGCGCAGGGCCTGCTGGTGGAGTACACCGACCTGGAACACGTCGAGTTCGAGCTGTAGGCCCCGCCGGGCGGAACAGCCGGAACGGAAGGCGACTGCCCATACTCGGCAACGGCGGGACGGGGCCGCGACCTGCGCCCGTGGCCGGCGCTTCGGCCCGACCGGCCGGGGGCCGGAACCGGCTACGCGCTTCGGGTCAGCAGACCGGCGTCGATGACCTCAGCGATGAGGCCGGCGCCGCGGCTGTTCTGGTGGATGTGGTCGGTTGTGAGCAGGAGACCCCGCCGCCGCGAGATCGTGTCGAGGCTGCGGCGCAGCAGTGCGTGCTGGGCGAGGACGCCGATGGTCGCTGCGGGCGTGGCCTCCCGGTACGGAATCGGCGGCGGGTCCGCTCGGCGCAGTTCCTCGATCTGGCGCTCGTGGAGTGGCAGGTAGGCCACCTCGTGGGCGGCGGCGACCTCGGCGATCATGCGGCTGTACGCCTTCGACGCCTGTGCCGCCGCTCCGTCGGGCTGTTGGCCGAGCACCGGGAGCGACAGCAGACCGATCGCCGCGTCGGTCTCCGCTCGCAGCCGGGCGACGACGGCTTCCAGGCACTGCCGGAACCAGTCGGCCGAGGGGCGAGTGGGGAGCTTCTTGCGCTTCACGGCCCGCTCGACGGGGTAGCCGGCAAGGCTTGCGCGGGCGTCGTTGCTCCCGATCAACACGGTGATCACGTCGGGTGGGTTGGTGACGACGGCGTCGAGGCGCTGCAGGAGGTTGTAGGCGAAGTCGCCGTTGACGCCGAAGCGGGCGGGCTGCACGTCACCGGGCGGTTGCCGTCGTCCGAGGAGATCCAGGTAGTCGGCGCTGAACTGCGCGCGCGTGAGGCTGTCGCCGAGGCACGCGAGGCGTGTCGTCACGGCGCTTCCTCCGGGCCGGACGCCCCGACGCGTTCGGCCGGGCGGGTGTCGCTCCGAGGACGGTGGTCGGTGCCGAGGGTCGCGGTGATGGACAGGATGGACGTCGGCCCCTCCATGTCGACCGCGTGCCACACCCCGGCCGGGTTGACGGTGGCCTGGCCCGGCACGAGCAGAACGCGCTCGGTCACTCCGTCCACGACACGGGTCACGGCCACGGACCCGCTGAGGCATACGACCAGTTCGTCGCCCGCTGGGTGGCTCTCCCAGTGGTCGCCGGGCCCGTCGCCGTCGAAGATCATCACGATCCGGCCCTCGGCGCCGTCCGCTGCGGTCGCGGCGCTGTAGGCCTGGAGCGCCTCGGGGTCCCAGGTGAAACCCTCGACGGGTTTCGCGCTGGATCCCAGTCCGAGGTGCACGGGGGTGGTCCGCAGGTCCGCGGCATTGCGTTCGTGGTTGACGAATCTCATGCCGACGATCGTCCACGACAGCGATCGGGCGGTCTTGAAGGAATGGGAAGAGAAGCCGGCGCGAAGGGCGGACGGGTGGCGGCTACCCGGCTCCGAGGAGGACTTCGCCGCGACGCCAGGCCGTCGGCGAACTGCCCGTGAACTCGCGCCAGTCCCGGACGAGATGGGCCTGGTCGGCATAACCGGAGGCGGTGGCCACATCACTCCACGGGAGCGGGTCCCGCGCCGCCGCCAGTTCGTGCGCGTGCTCGAAGCGCAGGACCCGGGCGAAGGTCTTCGGGGACAGGCCCACCTCACCGCGGAACCGATCGGTCAGGTACCGGCGGCTCCAGCCGAGTTCCGCGGCGACCGCACCGACCTGGACGCAACCCCGCGCGGCCACGAGACGGCGCCACGCCTCGGCCACCTCGGGGCGCACCCGGCGCACGGGGTCGCCGCAGGCGCCACGGCCGACAGCCCGCAGGAGCAGTTCGTCCAGCGCGGTGAACCGCGCCGCCCATGTCGTCGCCGATCGGAGCCGGTCGACCAGCTCGGCGGCCAGCGGTCCGAGGAGCTCGTCCAGTGGGACCAGCCGGTGGGCGAGCTCGGCGGCGGGCACGCCGTAGACGGCCCGGGCCCCGAGCGGTGTCAGCGACACCCGAATTCCTTGCTGGCGTCCGTCGTGGTGAATCGCGACGGACCGGCGCATCAGACCCCCGGCCACGCTGCCGAATCGGGTGACCGGTGACCGTTCGTCAACGCCCGCCACCTCGAAGGGATCCGACAGGCTGATCACCGCGGTGAGCGCGCGGCCCGGCGGGCCGCAGTGCACCCCCGTCGGGAATCCGCGGAGGTCGAAGCCGACATACGAGTCGACGTACTCCCGCAAAGCGGGCGCCGGACGTACACCGATCCCGGCGGCCGTGTGGTCCTCCATTCTCGTCAGTCTACGGGCCGGCCGGCCCGGGAGATCGCCTTTGGAGGACAGGGCTTTGCCGAGCGCGTGAAGCACTCCGGACGGCTCCGGAGGGCTCTGGGCGGCTGTGGGCGGCTGTGGAGGCTTTCCGGGCGTCCGGGGCATGGGCGGCTGCCTTCTGAAGCCCTGAGAGGCCCTGAGAGGCCGTGGAGGGCTCTGCGAGGGCCGTGACGAGCCCCGAGAGGCCTTCATGGGCCCGGCCCGGCCCATGGGGCTCAGAGGAGCGCTCCGAGGGACCTGAGGGTCCCGGGCCCGTATCCCGCAAGGCCGGTCCAGGGCGGGGTGGGGCCGGGGCTCGGCCGGGGGACGGAATCACCAGGGCCCGCGCGGCGGTGTCGCCCGGAGCCGGGCCCGGCATCGGCCATGCTCGGATCCCCCGGCCCTCTCCGGCTCTGTAC
>NZ_RPSE01000434.1:0-5032 GCF_003949955.1 Streptomyces sp. WAC05292 | reverse complement strand
GAGCTCGCGGACGCCGTCCGCGGGGCCCTGCTGGAGGGCCGCCGGCGCATGGCCGAGGCCGTCGTATCGGCGGCGCAGGAGCGCGGCGAACTGCCCGCCGGTGTGGACCCGGCAGCCGCCCTGGACCGGCTCCCTCCACGGGGACGTCCGCGCTCTGCTGGAGGTCTTCTCGCACCTCCTGCGCCACCCCGTGGCCTCGGCCGTCATCCCCGACCTGCTCGTGGAGGCGGCCCGCCACCCGGAGCTCGCGGACGCCGTCCGCGGGGCCCTGCTGGAGGGCCGCCGGCGCATGGCCGAGGCCGTCGTATCGGCGGCGCAGGAGCGCGGCGAACTGCCCGCCGGTGTGGACCCGGCAGCCGCCCTGGACCTGGTGGCCGGGCCGCTCTACTGGCGCCAGACGGTCATCGGGCAGCCGGTCGCCGGCCCCGAACTCGACGTGCTGGCCCGCCAGGTGGTCGCGGGCCTGAAGGCGGCCCCCGCGGCCGGCTGACCTACGGCCACGGGCTCGGTGACAGCGCCGCCGGCTCGTCCGGCCGGGCCGCCGGGGCCGGGCGGCGCGCAGCCATCGGTACGACCGCCGGCACCGGGCCCGGCCGGCCGAGGAAGACCCGGCGGACGACCCGCTCGGCCGCGTTCCCGTCGTCGTACGGGCAGAAGCGCGCCCGGAACGCCGCCCGCAGCTGGGCCGAGCGGGAGCCCCGCCAGTGCCCGGTCGTGAAGATGTCGACCAGCTCGTCCTCGGTCCGCGCGATCGCCCCCGGAGGAAAGGCCCGCAGGTCGAAGTAGGTGCCGCGGGCCGCCTCGTACGCCTCCCAGTCGTCGGCGTGGACCACGATCGGCCGGTCCAGCACCGCGTAGTCGAACATCAGGGACGAGTAGTCCGTCACCAGCGCGTCCGAGGCCAGGCACAGCTCCTCGACCGACGGGTGCGCGGAGACGTCCAGCAGCCGCGGGTGCCGGACCGCCGCCCGCGGGCCCGAGTCCGCGTAGGTGGGGTGGTCGCGCACCAGCAGCGTGAACCGCGGTCCCAGGTCCCGCAGCACCCGCTCGAAGTCGAGGGGGTCCGGGCGGCTGCGCCGGTAGTCGCGGTGCGTCGGCGCGTACAGCACGGCCGTGGTGCCCGGCGCGATCCCGAGGCACTCGCGCAGCGCGGCGACGTCCGCCCCCGTCGCCCCGTGGAAGGGGTCGTTCCGCGGATGGCCGTACTCCAGCACCTCGTACGAGGACGGGACGGCCCGCTGCCACACGAGGGTGGAGTGCCGGTTCGCGGAGAGCAGGAAGTCCCACTGGTCGGCGCCGCGCAGGAGGCCGGCGAAGTCCGTCGTGGGGCTGGCCGCCGGCCGGTCCCGCAGGTCCAGGCCGACCCGCTTCAGCGGGGTGCCGTGCTGGGTCTGGAGGACGACCTGGCCCGGCCGCTTGACCAGTGCCCGGTCGGTGTTGACGTTCGTCGTCAGGTACGCGGCCCGCGCCAGCGCCGACCAGTACGCCGCCGAGCCCGGCCGCAGCCAGGCCGTCTGCGGCGGCAGCGTGGAGGCGTACCGCGGATCGCAGATCCACGCCGTCCGCATGCGCGGGGCCAGCTCCCGCAGCTTCGCCTCGATCGCGGCCGGGTTGCAGGCGTACCCGCCGTGCCAGTACGCGGAGAACACCGCCAGCTCCCGGTGCAGCGGCAGCAGCCGCTGGATGCGGTAGTGCAGGCGCAGCGCGCTCTCCCGCAGCCCCCGCCCCAGGACCGCCCCCGCCCGGCCGGCGGCCTCCGCCGCGGCGCGCAGCAGCGACAGGGCGCGGTGGGTGCGGCGCAGCCCCAGGAGCATCAGGGCGTGCCGGAGCCGGTCGGTCCGGGACCACGCGGGCGAGGCCGGCGCGCCGGCCGGCTCCCCGGCAGGCCGGTGCCTGCGCAGCAGGGCCGAGGCGCGGCGGTGGAACTCCGGGCGGGCGGCGCGCGGGAGGCGGCGGGGGTCGGCGTACACGGCGCGGAGGTGCTCGGCCATCCTCCGGTGCACGGCTGGGCGCCAGCGCTCCAGCTCGGGCCGGGTCGAGAGGTGCCCGAAGAGGCGCTGGTACTGGTCGAGGACGTCCAGGTGGCTGCGGCCGGGCGCGGCGGCGGGCGAGCCGGTGCGCCGGATCCGGTGGTGCGCGCAGACCCGGTCCAGGACGGCGACGGACTCCGCCGCCAGCAGCGCCGGATACGTCCAGGCCGTGTCCTCGTACAGGCCCGGAGGAAAGGACAGGCCCTCGCGCTCGACGTACTCGCGGCGGCAGGTGCTGCTCCACGCCGCCCTGGGCAGGCCGAGGAGCTCCGGCCGGTCGGCGAGCCGGAAGCTCGCCGGGCCCTCCTCGGACAGCAGGGGGTCGGGGCGGTTGCGGACGGCCTCGCCGGTCCAGTCCGTGCGCGCGTGGCCGTAGACGAGGACGTCGGGGGAGCCGGTGGCGTCGAGCCGGTCGGCGACGGCCCGCAGGGCGCCCGGGGCGAGCACGTCGCCGCCGTCGAGGAAGACGACGTACTCGCCGCGGGCCCGGGCGAGCCCGGCGTTGCGGGCCGGGCCCGGGCCCAGCGGGTGCGCCAGGTGGACGGCGGTGACCCGCGGGTCCCGGGCCGCGTACTCGTCGGCGATCTCGCCGCAGCCGTCCGGGGAGGCGTCGTCCACGGCGATCAGCTCGAAGTCCGGGTACGACTGGGACAGCACCGACTCCAGGCTCTCCTGGAGGTACGCCTGCACCTCGTACGCGGGCACGATGACACTGAACCGGGGCACGGCACATCCAGGGGTCGGCGCGGGCATATGGCCCGGGAACCCCCGCTGCGGCGACCGGGTTACGGGGCGCCCCCCGATCGGGTGAGGCCGTCACTTCACGGCTCCGGCCATCACCCCCGTGGTGAACTGCCGCTGGAACGCGAAGAACACGGCCAGCGGGACGGCCATCGACAGGAACGCCCCCGGGGCGAGGACGTCGATGTTGTTGCCGAACTGGCGGACCTGCTGCTGGAGGGCGACCGTGATCGGCGGGTTCGCGGAGTCCGCGAAGACCAGCGCGACCAGCATGTCGTTCCACACCCACAGGAACTGGAAGATCCCGAGCGAGGCGATCGCAGGGCCGCCGAGCGGAAGCACCACCTGCGCGAACAGCCGCAGTTCGCCCGCCCCGTCGAGCCGGGCCGCCTCCAGCAGCTCCCGCGGGATCTGCGCGAAGAAGTTCCGCAGCAGGAACACCGCGAACGGCAGCCCGAAGGCGGTGTGGAACAGCACCACCCCGGCCGTGGTCTCGAACAGGCCCACGGCGCCGAAGAGTTCGGAGACCGGGATCAGCGCCACCTGCACCGGCACCACCAGCAGGGCGACGACGGCGAGGAACAGCGCGTCCCGGCCCGGGAACTCCAGCCACGCGAACGCGTACCCCGCGCAGGAGCCCAGCACGAGGACGAGGAGGGTCGCCGGGACCGCGATCGCGACGGTGCTCAGCAGCGACCCGGTGATCGCCTCGTCCGCGAGGAGCCGCTCGTAGTTCGCGGTGGTCAGGCGGGCCGGAGCGGTCAGCGCCCGCCACCAGCCGCCCCGGTCGAGCTCTCCGGCGTCCAGGAACGAGGACACCAGCAGGCCGATCGTCGGCAGCAGCCAGAACAGGCCCGCGAGGACCAGGAAGACGCGGACCGCCCCGCCGGCCGCCTTGGACGCCGCAGCGTGCACGAAGCTCATCGGCGGGCCTCCCGGCGCATCCGGCGGATGTTGTAGAGCATCACGGGCACCACCAGCACCAGCAGCAGCACCGCGATGGCGCTGCCGAGGCCCGCGTCGGCGTCCGTGCCGAAGGACGTCCGGTACAGCTGGAGGGCCAGCACGTTCGCGTCGTCCTGGACCGACCCCGGGGCGATCACGAAGACCAGGTCGAAGATCTTCATCACGTTGATGACGAGCGTGACGAGGACGACCGCCAGGACCGGCGCCAGCAGCGGCACCGTGATCCGGCGGAACACCTGCCACTCGCCCGCCCCGTCCACCCGGGCCGCCTCCAGCAGCTCCCGCGGCACGGCCGCCAGCCCCGCCGCGATCAGCACCATCGCGAAGCCGGCCCACATCCACACGTACGCCCCGATGACCGCCGGCGTGACCAGCGCCGGGCCCAGCCACTCCACCCCCGCGTACGCCTCGCGGAAGTTCGAGGCGGGCAGCCGCAGCAGCGCCCCGTCCGCCTTCGCCGACAGCGTGAACGTGCCGTCGGCGCGGGTCGTCGCCGAGTCGACCACCCGGCCGTCGCGGACCGCCTCCACGCGCATCCCCGCGAAGCCCGACTCCGAGGCGTCGACCGTGTTCGGCCGCCCGCCGCCGCCCCGCGTGAAGTCCTGCCAGGCCGTGCCCGTCACCTTCCCGGGCTCGGCCGGCGCCGGACGGGCCGGGCGCGTCCCCTCGGGCAGGGCGTCCGGGGCGACGCCGACCAGCGGCAGCAGCACCGGCGTGCCCGCCCGTACCGGATCCCGCGTGGCGAAGCCGCCCGCGGCCGCGCCCTCCTCCGGGGCCAGCGGCGAGTCGCGGCCGGGGCGGGCCCGCGGGAACGCCGAGGCCGGGGCGAACGTGTCGTGCACCCCGACCCACACCGCGTTGGCGACGCCCCGGTCGGGGTCGTGGTCGTAGACCAGCCGGAAGATGATCCCGGCGGCCAGCATCGAGATCGCCATCGGCATGAAGACCAGCAGCTTGAACGCGGTGCCCCAGCGCACCCGCTCCGTCAGGACCGCGAAGACCAGGCCGAGCGCCGTCGCCACGGCCGGCGCCAACACCACCCACACCGCCGTGTTCTCCACGGCCGTGCGGACGGCGTCGTCCCGCAGGAGCTCGGCGTAGTTGCCGCCGCCGACGAACACCTCGCCCGATCGGTCGAAGAGGCTGCGCCACACCGAGTAGCCGATGGGGTGCACGACGAGCGCGCCGAGCAGCACCAGCGACGGCAGGAGGAACGCCGCCGCGACCAGGCGCCGGCGCCGGTCCTGCCGGGACCGCGCGGTGCGCCCGGGGCCCCCGGGCGCACCGCGCGGTCC
>NZ_RPSE01000433.1:0-5040 GCF_003949955.1 Streptomyces sp. WAC05292 | reverse complement strand
GGGCCGCACCTCCCGCTCACCCGCGCCGTCCCCCTTCGCCGCCCGGCGGCGCCCCGCCGTCCTGTGCCCTCCGTGCGCGCCGTCCACATGTCATCCCCCGGCCGGCGCCCCGTCGTCCCTCCCGTTCATCCGCACCCTGCCCGTCGTCCTACGCCGGTGCCCGGGGCCCCTCCATTCGTCCGCCCGCTCCCCCTGTCGTCGTCCGGCCGGCGCCCCGCCGGGCCGTCCCGATCATCTGCGCGGTCCCCCCGCCGGCTCCCGGCCCGCGCCCCGGCGGCCAGGCTCCGACCCGTCCCCCGGGAGGGCCGGCTCGCCGGACGGACGCGCCTGCGGGGCGAGCCGGTCGGCGGCCGCCAGCAGCAGGCGGGCCAGGTCGGCCGCGGCGTCGGCGCGGGCAGCGTCCGGCACCGCGGCGAAGCCCTCGGGGGTTCCCGCGCCGGCCGCCGCGCGCCGGGCGCCGGGGCCGCGCCGGGCCAGTTCGCCGAGCGTCCGCCGCACGCCCGGCTCGTACGCGCCGAACGTCCTGCGCAGCAGCGGCAGCACGTCGGTGAAGGCGTCGGCCGGCACCGCGGCGAGCCATCGGTCGATCAGGCCGAACAGCCGGTCGTCGTGGACGAGCAGCGTGCCGCCGCCGGCGCCGGCTCCGGCGAAGCCGTCGATCCAGCCGGCCGCGTCCGCGGGGGCGGCCGCCGGCGACAGCGCCAGCCCCATCAGCCGCGCCGCCTCCGGAACGGGCAGCCGCCCCTCGTCGAGGAGCAGCCGCACCGCCCGCCCCCGTATCGCACCGGGGACGCCGTCCCGGGCGCCGAGGGCGGCGAGGACCGCCGCCCAGCGCTCCTGGAGGTCCTCGTCGTCCAGCAGGCCGACCGCCCCGTGCACGGCCTCCACGTGCCCGCGCATCCCGGCCGCCGCCCCGGCGTCGAGGCCGGCGGCGCAGGCGGGGGGCAGGGCCACGCAGATCCGCTCGGCCAGTCCGCGCGCCACCGCGCGCAGGGCCGGAGTGGCCGTGCCCCGGACGTCCCCGTACCGCAGGGCCCGGGCCAGCGCGGGCAGGGCCTGCGCCAGCCGGGCGGCGTCGGTGTCGAGGGCCGCCAGGTCGGCGAGGGCCCGCAGCACCTGCGGCAGCGCCTCGGACAGGCCGGCCAGCAGGCACCGCTCCGCCAGCGCGGTCACGTCGGCGAGCTCCCGGGCGGCCGCCGCGTCCGCCGCGGCCTTGGCGCCGGCCGCGGCGAGGACGGTGTTGCCCCAGATCCCGGCCTCGGCCACCCGCACCGCCAGTTCCGGCTCCCAGCGCAGCCGCCACGTCTCGCGGAACGTGCCGGTGCCGGGCCGGGAGGCCGCGGGCCTGCCCCAGCCGATGCCGAGCAGCCGCAGCCGGTGCAGCAGCAGCGACCGCGCCGCGTCCGTCGGCCCCCGCAGGTCGAGCTCCAGCTCCCGCTCCTGCGGCTCGGCCTTCAGTCGCAGCGAGCGCTGCTGCCGGGCGAGGTCCCGCTGCAGCGGCACCGCGGGCGCGCCGTCGGGGACCCGGCCGAGGACGTCCCCCACGACCAGGCGGTCCTCGACGAGCGCGAGCGGCACCTCGGAGCCGCCGCACATGACCGCCCGGACGGCGTCCAGGGTTTCGGCGAGTCCGGGTGCGGGCCGGCCGCGCACCGCGGCGAGGGTGCCGGCGAGCCGGACCGCCTCGATGACGTGCGCCGGGGAGACCGGCAGGTCCTCCTCCCGGAGCAGCGCGGCCGCCCGGGCCATCCACCGCTCGACCGGCCGGTCGGGGGCGGCGGCGAGGTGGGCGTACCAGCCGGGCGCGGCCACGCCGGCGCCGTAGCCTCCGGTACGGGCGAGCCGCCGGTGCGTCCAGGGCACCCAGGCGGTCTCCACCCTGGTCCTGGGCAGGCCTGCCAGCAGCCGCTTGTCGGCGGCGGCCGTGGTCGCGGCGCGCAGCGCCGGGACGTGCCAGGCGCCGCACACGACCGCGCAGCCGTCGCCGAACTCGCGGCGGGCCGCCCGGATCCGCTGCCGCATGTGGGCCTCGCGGACCAGGTCGCGGGGGCGGCCGCCGATCGTGCCCGAGGCGTCCTCCGGGTGGGCCCCGCGCAGGGCCTCCATGGCGTCGCCGAGCGCCTCGAACACGGCCAGGGGGTCGGCGGGGGCGTCGCCCGGCCCTCCGCGCAGCTCGACCGTGTCCTCCCACCAGCGCTCGGGGTCCTCGTACCCGGCGGCCGCGGCGAGCGCGCCCAGCGGGTCGGGCCGCGCGGTGCCGCCCGCCGGCTCCCCGGCCTCCCCTGCCTCCGCGGCGGCGAGGGTGTGGGCGGCGGGCAGGTCGACGAACCGCACGGGGACGGGCGGCTGCTGCTCCTGCGCCCAGCGGATGGCGGCCCACTCGGGGGAGAACGCGGCCAGCGGCCAGAACACGGCCCGGCCGGGGTCGTCCGCGGCATGCGAGAGCAGCGCCACGGGCGGCCGCATCCCCGGGTCGGCGGCGAGCGGCAGCAGCGCGTCGCCCTCGGGCGGGCCCTCGACCAGGACGGCCGCCGGCCGGGCGGCCTCCAGGGCGGCCCGGACCGCGCGCGCCGACCCGGGGCCGTGGTGGCGGATCCCCAGCAGCAGCGGCCCGCGCCGGGCGGCCGGGGCCGCCGGGCTCATGGCGCCACCTCGCGGCAGGCCCGGTAGAAGTCCTGCCAGCCGTCCCGCTCTCGGACCACGGCCTCCAGGTACTCCTGCCAGACGACCCGGTCGGCGGCCGGGTCCCGGACGACCGCGCCGAGGATCCCGGCGGCCGTGTCGGAAGGGCGCAGCACGCCGTCGCCGAAGTGGGCGGCGAGGGCCAGGCCGTGGGTGACGACGGAGATGGCCTCGGCGGTGGACAGGGTGCCGCTCGGGGTCTTCACCTTGGTGCGGCCGTCGCCGGTGACGCCCTCGCGCAGCTCGCGGAAGACGGTGACGACGCGGCGTATCTCCGCCAGCGCATCGGGCGCGGGCGGCAGGTCGAGGGCGCGGCCCAGCTGGTCGACGCGCCGGGCGACGATGTCGACCTCGGCGTCGGCGGTGGCGGGCAGCGGCAGCACGACGGTGTTGAAGCGGCGGCGCAGCGCGCTGGAGAGGTCGTTGACCCCGCGGTCGCGGTCGTTGGCGGTGGCGATGAGGTTGAAGCCGCGGACGGCCTGCACCTCCTCGCCCAGCTCCGGTATGGGCAGGGTCTTCTCGGACAGGATGGTGATGAGCGCGTCCTGGACGTCGGCCGGGATGCGGGTCAGCTCCTCGACGCGGACGGTCGCCCCCTCGGCCATGGCCCGCATGACCGGGCTGGGCACGAGGGCGTCGCGGCCGGGGCCGCGGGCGAGGAGGCGGGCGTAGTCCCAGCCGTAGCGGACGGCCTCCTCGGGGGTGCCGGCGGTGCCCTGGACGAGGAGGGTGGAGTCCCCGCTGACGGCGGCCGCGAGGTGCTCGGACACCCACGTCTTGGCGGTGCCGGGGACGCCGAGCAGGAGCAGCGCGCGGTCGGTGGCGAGCGTGCTGACGGCGACTTCGACGATGCGGCGCGGGCCGACGTACTTGGGGGTGACGGCGGTGCCGTCGGCGAGGGTGCCGCCGAGGAGGTAGGTGGCGACGGCCCACGGGGAGAGCTTCCAGCGGGGCGGGCGGGGCCGGTCGTCGGCGGCGGCCAGGGCTTTCAGTTCGTGTGCGAAGGCGTCCTCGGCGTGCGGTCGAAGTGCCTGGGCGCCGGTGCCGTTCCCGTGTGTGTCCATCGTCCCCCTCCGATGCTCCGCAGCCGTTCCCGACCGCTGCCCCCACGGTGCACCACGCCACTGACAACCAGCCTGCCGCGCAGGGTCGTTGCAGGTCAGAGCGATTGTCAGTGCCGGTCCCTACGGTGGTTCCCATGACTGACCAACAGGTCCGCCACACCGAGGAGCAGGTGCCGTCCCACGCTCGTGACGCCCCGTCGGGGACGCCCGGGCCGGGACGGGGGGAGGCAGGTGCACAGACCCGGATCGGAGGTTCCGCTTCCGGTCGGTCGGCGGGGGCGCGGGCCGCACCCGCGGACCCGGAGGCGGCCCGGCGCAGGGCCGGGCGGAGGGCGGCCCGGATCGGCGCGGGCGTCGCCGAGTTGGAGCAGCGCCTGGCCGACCTGGTCCGCGAGGGGCTGGCCGGCCGGGAGCAGGCGGGACCCGCGCTCTGGGAGGAGACCGCGGCCCGCATGGTCGACGCCCAGGCGCCCGGGCTGGCCTCCCGGGTGAGGGAGTTGGGGGCGATACCCGGTTGCGGGCCCGGCTGGCCCGCCCGGATGCTTGAGGAGGGCGCGCTGCTGCACCTGCTGAACCGGGGATGGCTCGGTCTGGCAGGCCTGCCGCAGCCGCTCGCCGCGACGGTACGGAGCAGGGTGGGGCTCCCGGACGCCGCCGCGGAGGGGGAGGCCGTACGGGACCGCTGGCTGGTGCTGGCCCAGTACGACTCGGTGTCGCCGGACGGCCGGCTCACCACCCGCCGGACATGGCTGCGCGGGACGGGGAGCGGACGCCCGGCCCTGGTACTGGACTTCGGTCCGCCGGGGCGGCCGCCGCGGCTCGCGCTGCCGGTCGGACGGGTGGTGGAGGCGGATGCCCGCTTCCGCCCCGGGACGGCGGGACTGCGCGCGGACCTCGTGGAGGGGTACGGCGCGGGGGCGCCGTGCGGGCAGGCCCCGGAAGGGGTCGGCACCGGGGCGGCACTCGAC
Source organism: Streptomyces sp. WAC05292 (assembly GCF_003949955.1). Classification (NCBI taxonomy): domain Bacteria; kingdom Bacillati; phylum Actinomycetota; class Actinomycetes; order Kitasatosporales; family Streptomycetaceae; genus Streptomyces; species Streptomyces sp. WAC05292. The sequence continues at coordinate 326 of NZ_RPSE01000433.1, read as the reverse complement.
GCGTACGGGGCGGCGCTGCGGGAGGACCCGTGGCTGGATTCCTGGCCGGTCGTGCTGGGCCCGGTGGTGCCGGTACCGGGCGAACGGGGCTGGCAGCTGGCCGACGCCGAAGGCGGCGGCGCCCTGCCGGTCGCATCCGGCGGGGGCCGGCCGCAGGCCGGGCTGTGGCAGCTGGCCGCCCTGTCGGGCGGCGGGCCGGTCACCGTCTTCGGCGAATGCGGCCACCGCGGTTTCACACCGCTCACGGCCTGGGAGCCGGGCCGTCCTGAGCCGGTCGCCCTGACCGGCTGAGGGGGCCGGGCGGGGCCGCACCAAGGGGAGGGAGC
>NZ_RPSE01000432.1:0-5042 GCF_003949955.1 Streptomyces sp. WAC05292 | reverse complement strand
CCGCCCCTCCCCTGGCCCTTCCCTGATCCCGAGCGACGCGAGGAACCCCATGACCCGCTCCCGCCGGCTGCTGCTCCTCCTGGCGGCCGTCCTGCTCCTCGGCGGAGCCGGCACCGCGGTGGTGCTGCGCGCCGCCGACCGCGCCGTGCAGACCCGGCCGGGCGACCCGGTCGCGGCCCCGGGACGCGTCGCCCTCGACGGCGGCAGGCTGGTCTTCGTCAACGGGGCCCCCGGCCCGCACCGCGGGGCCGTGGTGTCGGTGCCCGGCGGGGAGCCGCGGGCGGAGCGGACCGCGTCGGGGCTCACCTGCCGGCGGTTCCACGCGGCGGGCGGCACCGGCGTGTGCCTGAGCTCCGCCCCGGGCGCGCTCGCGCAGGACAACCGGGCCGTGATCGTGGACTCCGGGCTGCGCCCGGTCCGCAGCTTCCCGCTCGCGGGAACGCCGTCGCGGGCGCGGATGTCCCCCAGCGGGCGGTTCGCCGCCTGGACGGTCTTCGTCACCGGGGAGTCCTACGGTTCGGCGTTCTTCTCGACCCGTACGGCGATCGCGGACACCCGGACGGGCGCGCTGGAGCCGGACCTGGAGAAGTTCTCCGTGACGATGGACGGCCGGCCCTACAGTGCGGCGGACGTGAACTTCTGGGGCGTGACGTTCAGCGGGGACGACGACACCTTCTATGCCACGTTGGCCACGGCGGGGCAGACGCACCTGGTCAGGGGGTCGATCTCGGGGCGCAGCGTCACGACCCTCGCCCGGAACGTGGAGTGCCCGTCGCTGTCGCCGGACGAGACGCGGATCGCGTACAAGAAGCGGGTGCAGCGGGGGGCTTCGCTGTGGCGCGAGCACGTGCTGGACCTGCGGACGCTGCGCGAGCAGCCGCTCGCGGAGAAGCGGAGCGTGGACGACCAGGCGTTGTGGCTCGACGACCGCACGCTGGCGTACGGGCTGCCGGCCGACGGTGCGGCCGACACGACGGACCTGTGGACGGTGCGGGCGGACGGTTCGGGTGAACCGCGCCTGCTGGCGCCGGCGGCCTCCTCGCCGACCCGCCCCGTCTCGTGACGGCGGCGGATCGGCCCTTTCCGCCACTCGAACGGCCCCCGAAACCGGTCATATGATCCGCCATTACACCCGCTCCTTTACCCAACCGAGATATTCCAGGGCGTGTCCGAAAACAGCGCCTGCGCGTACGTCGGAGAACAATGGGCGCTCGTCGGGAGCCGTTACGCATGTCACTTCGATGAACTGCCGTGGAAAGCGGTGGCTGTTCAACATGAATGCGAAGGGATCACGATTGACGAACTCCGGAGTGGAAAGACAGGGGCCGTACGGAGGCCGCATTGCAGGACGTCGAGCCCCCCAGGGGTGCGCCTTCTTCCTCATAGTGGCGGTGGCCACCGTCTCCGTACCGGCCACACCGGCCCACGCGGCCTCCCCGTACGGCGCGAGAGCCGTCGCGGTGGCCGCGTCCAAGGAAGGCGCCCCTTACGTGTACGGCGCCACCGGGCCACGGCAATTCGACTGCTCGGGCCTCACGCTCTACGCCTTCCGGAAGGCGGGGCGGAAACTCCCCCGCACGGCGGACCAGCAATACGACAGCACGCAGCACATTTCGCGCCGCCAGCGCGCTCCGGGCGATCTCGTCTTCTTCCCCAAGGGGGCGACGATGAGCCATGTGGGAATCTACGCCGGCCACAACAAGATCTGGCACGCACCCAGACCCGGCACCCGCGTACGGCTCGAACGCATTTGGACGAGCAAGGCCCGCTACAGCCGGGCCAATTGACCTGCCGCTCCCGAAACGCCCGCACGCCGCGTGCGCATCCCCACCCGAGAACACCGCTGTTCGGCGGCCGCCGGGGACGCGTGTGCCCACGGCGCCGGACACGGTGCGGTGTCGGCCGCGCCGACGCGCACCGTCCGAGCACTCATCGGGAGGGGCGCGCGGACCGCCCGTGACCGGGGCGGCGCGGCGCGCCGGGCGGGGTCCGCAGCACCCAGCCGACGAGCCGGACGGCGGCGCCGCCCGCCAGCCGGGTGAACCTGCGCTCGACGGGGAGCCTCGGGCGCAGGCCGAGTTCGGCGCGGGCCCACTCCGGAAGCAGGTCCACGGCGGCCGCGGCGAGCGCCGCGTAAGGCGGCCTCAGCGGCCACGGCACCGGCGGGCGGCGCAGCAGGAACCGGGCCGCCTCCCGGGCCTGCGGGGTGCCGCGCAGCTGGGGGCGGTACGCCCTGAGGCGGGCGCCGAGCTCGGCCACGGTGCGGGGCGGCTCCCGTACGCCGAGCGCGGCGCCCACGCGCGCCATCCCGGCGACGTACTCGTCCTGCTCGGCCGGGCCGAGCCGGCGGGCCCCGTAGCGCTGGTGGGCGCCGAGGAAGCAGCTGACCTCGGCGTCGTGCACCCACTCCAACAGGACGGGGTCGGCGGCCGCGTACGGCTCCCCGCCGGGCGCGGTGCCGCGCACCGTCCGGTGGACGGCCTTGACGCGGTCGACGGCGCGCTGCGCGTCCTCGGCGGTGCCGTAGGTGGTGAAGGCGAGGAAGGTGCTGATGCTCTGGAGCCGGCCCCACGGGTCCTCGCGGTAGTCGGAGTGCTCGGCGACCGCCGCCATGGCCAGCGGGTGGAGGGACTGCAGGAGCAGGGCGGCGATGCCCCCGACGAAGAGCGCGGCGTCGGCGTGGACGCGCTGGACGGGCCCGCCCGCGGGGAACCAGCGCGGGCCGGGCGTGAGGTGGATCCGGTCCCGGTTCACCGGGCCGGACGGCCCCGCCACCCGCCGGAAGAGCGCCTCGCCCATGCGGGTCCTGGTGTGTGCGACGGCGGACCGCCACTGCCGCCCCATGGGGCCATTATCCCCCGGGGCGGGCCGCCCGGTCAGCGATAGGCGCCGGCGCGGGCGGCCGCGGCGGCCGCCCGGGCGGCGCGGCGCGGCAGCCCCGGGTCGGGGGCGCTGCGCAGCAGAAGGAGTTCCTGGTAGACGGGTGCGGTGGCGGCGACGAGCAGGGAGCGGACGGCGCCGGGCCCGAGGGCGGGCGGGCCGAGCTCTCCGCGGGCGGCGGCGCGGGCGGCGAGCACGGCGCAGCGGGCGTAGCGGTCCTCCCAGAACCGGCTGAGGGCGCCGGCGGCCTCCGGGGAGCGGAACGAGGCGGCGATCAGCGCGGCGGTCAGGCCGGGTCCGGCGGCGAGGGCGTCGTAGACCTCCTGGTTGAGGGCGGTGAGATCGCCCTCGAGGGACCCGGTGTCCGGGGGCGTCCAGGTGTCGTCGGCCGCGGCGTCGAGGAGGTCCGCGAGGAGGCCGCCCACGTCGCGCCAGCGCCGGTAGACCGTGGTGCGGTGGACGCCCGCGCGGAGGGCGACCGCGTCCGCGCCCAGGTCCTCGACGCCGTCGGCGCGGTCCTCCTCGAAGCCGGGTACGACGGCCGCACCGTCCTCGACTCCGTCACCTGCTCCGTGCCCGCCGGCAGCCGTCTGGGCGTCGTCGGCGAGAACGGATCCGGGAAGTCCACCCTGCTGCGCCTCCTCGCCGGAGCGGAGCGCCCCGACCGCGGCGAGGTCATCGCCCGCGCCGACGGCGGCATCGGTTACCTCCCCCAGGAGGAGCACCTCCCGCCGCACCTGACCGTCCGGCAGGTCATCGACCGCGCCCTGGCCGAACTCCGTTCCATGGAGCGGGACATGCGCGGCCTGGAGGCGCGCATGGCCGAAGGCGCCGGGGACGACCCCGCCGTGCTCTCCGCGTACGCCGACCTCCTCACCGCCTTCGAACTGCGCGGCGGCTACGAGGCCGACGCCCGCCTCGAACGCGCCCTGCACGGCCTCGGCCTGGCGGGACTGCCCCGGGACCGGACCGTCGGCGGCCTCTCCGGCGGCGAACAGGTCCGCCTGCGCCTGGCCGCCCTCCTCGCCGCGGCCCCCGAGGTCCTGCTGCTCGACGAGCCCACCAACCACCTCGACGGCCCCGCCCTGACCTGGCTGGAGGACCACCTGCGCGCCCGCCGCGGCACCACTGTCGCCGTCTCCCACGACCGGGCGTTCCTCGAACGGGTCGCCACCGCCCTGCTGGAGGTCGACGGCGACCTGCACACCGTCACCCGCCACGGCACCGGCTACGCGGGCTACCTCGCGCAGCGGGCCGCCGACCGGCAGCGCCGCGCCGACGCACACCGGCAGTGGGCCGAGGAGGTGGCCCGGCTGCGCGAGACGGCCGCGACCACCGCCCGCCGCGTCGCCCCGGGCAGGGCGATCAAGGACGGCAACAAGATGGCCTACGACCGGGCCGCCGGCCGGGTGCAGCAGTCCCTGGCGAGCCGGGTCCGCAATGCCGAGGAGCGCCTCGCCCGGCTGCTGGCCCGTCCGGTGCCCGCCCCGCCCGAACCGCTGTCCTTCACGCCGGCCCTGCCCCGCGGCTCCGGCCGGCCCGGCGAACTCCTGCGCGCCGAGGCGGTGCACGTCGCCGGGCGGCTGTCGCCGGTGGGCCTCGCCGTCGGCGCCGGCGACCGCCTGCTCGTCACGGGGCCGAACGGGGCGGGCAAGAGCACCCTCCTCGGCGTCCTCGCCGCCGCGGTGCCCGCGGACGGCGGGCGCGTGCACCGGCGCGGCCGGATCGGCCTCCTCGCCCAGCACGCGCCCGCCGGGCCGCGAGGGCGCACCCTGCTCGCCGCGTTCGCGGACGGCCGCCCGGGCACGGTCGAGGAGCACACCGAGCGGCTGCTGGCGCTCGGCCTGTTCCACCGGGACCGGCTGCACGTGCCCGTCGCGTCCCTGTCGGCGGGCCAGCGGCAGCGGCTGGCGCTCGCCCGGCTGCTCGCCGAACCGGCGGACGTCCTCCTGCTGGACGAGCCGACGAACCACCTCTCCCCCGCGCTGGCCGAGGAGTTGGAGGAGGCACTGGACTCCTTCGCCGGAGCCGTGGTGGTCGTCAGCCACGACCGGGCGCTGCACGCCCGCTGGCGGGGCGCCCGCCTCGAACTCGCCCCTGCCGCACGGGGCCTGAGCGCCGCCCCGCCCGCCGCCCGCGCCGCCGCCCGGGCCGGGCGGGGC
>NZ_RPSE01000431.1:0-5044 GCF_003949955.1 Streptomyces sp. WAC05292 | reverse complement strand
GCCCCCTCGGGCTGTCCCGCCCCCTCGGGGGCGGGACGGCCCCCGGCCGAGTGGGAGGGGATCCCCAGCGCCCGGCGCTCCGAAGAACGCCATGATCATTCCACCGGCCCTACGCGGCACACGAGTTGGGGAGTGATCGGATGAACAGGCCAGGAACGGCGACCGGGCGGCGGAAGCTGCTGGTGCTCGCGGCGGGGGCCGCCGCGGCGGCCCTGACGGCACCGGCCGCCCGGGCGGCGCCGGCCGCGCGGCCCGGCCCGGCGGAGTCCGCGGCAGGAACCGGGGACTCGGCCGTCGTCCGGGCGCTGGAGCGGGCGGCGCATCCGCTGCGTTCGACGGAGCCCGGCGGCCGTACGGACGACCTGCGGGCCCTGGGCTCGATGGTCGGCGACGCGAGGGTGGTGGGAGTCGGCGAGGCCACGCACGGCTCGCACGAGTTCTTCGCCATGAAGGAGCGGGTCTTCCGCCACCTCGTCGAGGAGCGGGGCTTCACCACCTTCGCCCTGGAGATGAGCTGGTCGGCGGGGCTCCGGATCGACGAGTTCCTGCAGGGCGGCCCCGGCGACGCCCGGACCGTCGCCGCCACGGCTCTGCGGGGATCCCCCTGGGAGCGCGAGGAGTTCGTCAGTCTGATCGCCTGGATGCGCGACCACAACCGCCGCAATCCGCAGCGGCCGGTCCACTTCATGGGCGACGACCTCGGCGGCCCGGGGCTCGGCGGCGACATCTTCGACCGGGTGCTCTCCTCCGTGCGTGCCACACGGCCGGAGTCCCTGCCCGAGCTGACGGAACTGTACGCCGCGCTGCGCCCCCTCGACGACATCTTCGCCCACCTGCGCAGACCGCTCGCCGAGCGCCGCCACGACGCCGCCCTGGCGCAGCGGGCCCTGGACCTGGTCGCCGCACACGAGGGCGCCGGCGGCGAGGCCTACGGCTGGACGGTGCAGCACGCCCGCAACATCGCCCAGACCTTCGCGTTCGCCACGTTCGACCTCGCCGACCCGGGGTCGGTGACCGCAGCGGAGCGGCTGCGCGACCAGGCGATGGCCGACAACGTCCTGTGGTGGCAGCGCCGCACCGGCCACAGGATGCTCCTGTCCGCGCACAACGGCCACGTGGGCTACCTGTCCACCGACCCCTCCATGTACCCGCGCACGCAGGGCGCCGTCCTGCGCGAGCGCCTCGGCCGCGCCTACGCCGCGGTCGGCTTCAGCTTCGCCGGCGGGGCCTTCCTCACCAAGGACACCTCCCTCGGCGGGGAGTGGCAGCCGGTCCGGGTGCCGCAGGCGGCTCCCGGGTCGAACGAGCACACTCTCGACCGGGTCCGGCACCGCGACTTCTACCTGGACCTGCGGACGGCGCCGGCCCCGGCCCGCGACTGGCTGGACCGGGCGCGGCCGGTCCACGACGCCGGATCGGTGTTCAAGCCCGACCTGCCGGACCTCGCGCTCGGCCGGGCCTACGACGTCCTGGTCCACCTGCACCGGGTGCGGGCCGCCGACCGGCTCTGAGATGGTCCCGCCTCCCCGGGGCCGGCGGGGCCGGCTCGGTCAGGGCCTGCGGCGGTCGGCCGCGTCGAAGCGGGCGAGGGCGAGCGTTCCGGGGTGCAGTGCGCGCTCCAGGGCCGCGGACAGGGCGCCGTCGAGGCCGCCGACGGAGTCGGCGAGGTCCAGGGCGGCGTCGCGGGCGATCTCCGCGGCGACCTCCTCGGCCGGTGTGCGCGGGCCCAGTTTGCCGACGGCGGCGGCGGCCCGCGCCGGGGTGAGGAGCGCGGCCGCCTGGGAGAGGAGCCAGCCGGGAACCCCCGCGGCGCCTCCGGGCTGCACGGTGTGGGGGCGCGAGCCGTCGTAGCGCCGGTCCTCGGCGAAGGCCGGGTGCTTCACCTTGGCCACCGGGCGGGTGCCCGCGCCGGCGGCGGCGTCCGGAGCGGGCTCCCACCAGTCGCAGGCGGGCTTGACGACGATCCCCTCGGCGAGGTTGCCGGGCAGCGCGGGCAGGCCGAGGAGCGCCGGCACCCTGGTCTCGAACACCGGCGACGCCTCCTGGACCCGGGCGAGGGTGCCGCGCGCGAGGAGCGGGGCGCAGTGCAGGCCCGCGGCCGCCGCGGCCTCCCGCAGGGCGCGCTCGCCGGCCCAGCAGGTGCCGCCGCCGGTCCGGACGACGGCGTCGAACGGCAGCCAGAGCAGTCCCGGCGCGTACCAGACGCCGGTCTGCACGGGCTCCGCGCCTGCCTCGTGCGGGACTCCGGGGTGCGGGTAGCGTCCGCCGGCGAGTTCCCCGTACAGGGTGACCGGGGCCGAGGGGTCCGCCCCGCAGTGGCGGCGCAGTCCGGCCGCGCACCGGCCGGCGGCGACGGCGAGGGCGGGCCAGATCCGGGCGACGCCGAAGAAGTCGTCCAGGCCGCTCTCCGCGAGCAGTTCGCGGCGCTTGGCCGGGCGGACTCCCCTCCGGTCGCAGTGCACGGCGAAGTTCGCGCCGTGGACCTTCTCCTGCGCGACCCACTCCCGGGCCGCCCGCCCCGTACCGCCGGGCCGGGCCCGGGAGGGGATCTTGGGGTAGGGCGACCAGTCGGCGTCCCGGCCGCGGGCGCCTGCCGGGCGTGTCCGCGGGGCGGACCGGTCCATCGCGGCCTCCGTGGCGTCCGTTCGGTGGGGGGAGGCATGATCGTAGCGGCGGGAGCCGTCCCCGGCGCCTGCATTTTCCGCGGGCACCCGGGCTCGTCCGGGGCGGGGTCAGGAGGCGCCGTCGTCGTAGGTGCCGCGTTCGACCTCGAGGGCCAGGGTGCGCAGGACGTCCTCGGAGGTGAGGTCCGTGCGGCCGTTGTCGTGTGCCATGGCCAGGCTGGTGAAGGCGAGGCTGAAGCCGGCGACCATGCTCTGCAGGGCCGGCCCGAGGGAGACCGCGACCAGGCGGACGACCTCCTTCGGGGCGGCGTCGGCGGGGACGCGGATCGAGGGGAGCATCTCGTTCAGGAGCTCCGTGACGACCTGTGACTCCGCCTCGGGGATCTCGGGGTCCTCGCCCGCCTCCACCGCGTGCCGGATCTCCTGCACCTCCGTCAGGATGGCGATGACCCGCTTCAGGATTTCCGCGCGTTCCATCCCCGGATCGTACCGGCGCCCCCGCGGGCGGGGCAGCGGGCGCGCGTCGGGAGGCCTGCCGCTACTCGCCGCCGTCCGCGCCCTGGCGGCGGCGGTCGCTGGCCCGGCGGACGCGGTCGGTGTGGCGGTTCACGGCGTCGATGCGGTCGGCGAGCTCGGGGTGCCCGGCCCGTACGTGCGGTGCGGCCGCGCTGAGGGGGCCGAGCAGGTCGGCGGCGTCGTCGCCGGCGAGTGCGCTGCGGACCCTGCCGATCGAGGCGCTGCCCGGCCTGTCGAGGCCGGTGAGCGCGCTGACCTGCCCGGCGAGCTGGCGCAGGTCCCCCGCGTTCTGCCGGGCCCAGGTGTTGACGCTGCGCTGCGCCGCGCGGGAGTCGCGGGTGGCCTGGACGCGCTGCTCGCCCGTCGTGCCGACTGCTCCGGGGCGCAGCCGCAGGTAGCGGCGCTCTGCGGCCTGTCTGCTGGCGACGCCGAGGGGGCCGGCCAGGTCGGCCCAGCTCGCGCCGGCTGCGCGGGCCGTCTCGATGAGCCCGCTCTCCCACGAGGCGAGCTCTTCGCGGACCTCGCGCAGGAGGAGCAGGGCGGCCAGGGCGGAGTCGGTGTCGCGGGGGCCGTCCGCCTCCCGGCCGTGGGCGTCCTGGACGGCCTTGCCGATCGCGTCGAGGGCGGCCGCGGCGGCCAGGAAGGAGGCCGGGGAGCCGGGCGGCCCGGCGGGCGGCTGGGGTGTGGTCACGGATACCTCCCGGATGTGGGGACCGGTACGCGCACCGGTGGCGGAGAGACTACCCCGGCATACGCTGCGTCATCCACAAGGTTACATCGGTACTTGTCATCGCTTGGACGACATGGTACAAGGGAAGTGTCCGAAGCGCACTGGCACCGCAGCCGACGACCGGAGGTGTTCTCCCATGCTGATGCGCACCGACCCCTTCCGTGAGATGGACCGCCTCGCCCAGCAGCTCCTCGGCCCGGGGACGTGGTCCAGGCCGTCCGCCATGCCGATGGACGCGTACCGGGACGGCGACACGTACGTGATCGCCTTCGACATCCCGGGCGTGGCGAAGGAGGCCGTCGACATCGACGTCGAGCGGAACATGCTGACGGTCCGCGCCGAGCGCAGGCCCGCCGCCAAGTCGGACCAGGCACAGGTGGAGCTGTCCGAGCGCCCCCTCGGGGTGTTCTCCCGGCAGGTCGTGCTGGCCGACACCCTCGACACCGAGCACATCGAGGCCGACTACGACGCGGGCGTGCTGACGCTCCGCATCCCGATCGCCGAGCGCGCCAAGCCGCGCAAGATCGCCATCGGCGACGGCTCCCGCAAGCAGATCAGCGGTTGACGGCCGGCGGCCTGCGGGCCGCCCACACCCCGGGCCGGGAGGAGCCGGCGATGACCCTGCGATGGGACGCCTTCATCGAACGCGTCCGCGAGCGCGGCGAGTACGGCAGCCGCGACGAGGCCGACCGGGCGGCGCGGGTGGTCCTCGCGCTGCTCGGCGCGCACCTGGTGGGCGAGGACCGGGCCCGGGTCGCCGCGGGCCTGCCCGAGGCCTACGCCCTGATCCTGCTCAACCCGCTGCGGGCCGCGGAACCGCTCGACCCGCAGCGGTTCGTACGGGCCACCGCGGCCTGGATCGAGGGGGCGACGGAGGCGACGGCCCGGTGGGACGTCAGCGCGGTCCTGAGCGTCGTCGCCGACAGCCTCGACGACGAGGTCCTGCGGCGGGTCCTGCTCCAACTGCCGCCGGGCTACGACCTGCTCTTCGGCCGTCCGCAGGACGCCTGAACCGGTCCCGGGGCACCGGGGCGCCGGCCTCGGCCGGGTGCCCGCCGCCATGGGGGCGCGTCACCCGAACGCGCCGCCGCCCGCGGCCGCCGGCGGCAGCGGCGGCGGGCATGCTGGGCACATGGCCGTGCCCGCCGCTCCCCCGCCGACGGAAAGGGCCGCC
>NZ_RPSE01000430.1:0-5055 GCF_003949955.1 Streptomyces sp. WAC05292 | reverse complement strand
GGCGGGGGGACGGTGCGGATGAACGGGACGGGACGGCGGGGTGCCGGCCGTGGGACGAGTGAGGGGACTGCCGGATGAAGGGGGACGAGCGAGGGGAGTGCCGGATGAACGGGACGGACGCCGCGGACGCCGCGCGTGCGGCGGCGGACGCGGAGCGGGTGCGGCGGTGGCGGCTCGTGCTCGGCGGGACCGGCGGATCCGACGGCACCGGCTGTGTACTGGCCGGCCCGGACCGGGCCGTGGACGACGCGCTGGGCGCGCTCTACGACAGCACCGCCGGCGGCGCCGGAAGCGGCGGCTCCCGCCGGGCGGCGGGGGAGCGGTCCGCCGGGCTCGGCGGCTCCGCGCCGGGCGTGGCCCGCTGGCTGGGCGACATCCGCCGGTACTTCCCCGCCCCCGTCGTGCAGGTGATGCAGCGCGACGCCATCGAGCGGCTCGGACTGTCCGCGCTGCTGCTGGAGCCCGAGATGCTGGAGGCCCTCGAACCGGACGTGCACCTGGCCGCCACCCTGGTGTCCCTGGGCGCGGCCATGCCGGAGACGACCCGCGAGACGGCGCGCACCGTCGTCCGCGGCGTCGTCCGGCAGCTGGAGGAGCGGCTCGCCTCCCGCACCCGTGCCGCCGTCGCCGGCGCCCTCGACCGCTCGGCCCGCACCGCCCGCCCGCGACGCGCCGACATCGACTGGGGCCGCACCATCCGGGCGAACCTGAAGAACTACCTGCCCGAGCAGCGCACCGTGGTCCCCGAGCGGCTCGTCGGGTACGGCCGGGCCGCGCAGGCCGTCCGGAAGGAGGTCGTCCTCTGCATCGACCAGTCCGGCTCCATGGCCCCCTCGGTCGTCTACGCCTCCGTCTTCGGCGCCGTCCTGGCCTCCGTGCGGTCGCTCTCCACCCGCCTCGTCGCCTTCGACACCTCCGTCGCCGACCTGACGGACCTCATCGGCGACCCGGTGGACGTCCTCTTCGCCGCACAGCTCGGCGGCGGCACCGACATCAACCGGGCCCTGGCCTACTGCCAGTCCCGGATCGCCCGGCCCGCCGAGACCGTCGTCGTCCTGATCAGCGACCTCCACGAGGGCGGCGTCCGCGGCGAGGCGACCAGGCGGGTCGCGGCGATGCGGGCGGCCGGAACCGCGGTCGTCGTGCTGCTCGCCCTGTCCGACGAGGGGGCCCCCGCCCACGACCGGGAGCACGCGGCGGCCCTCGCCGCACTGGGCGTGCCCGTCTTCGCCTGCACGCCCGACCTGTTCCCCGAGGTGATGGCCGCGGCGATCGAGGGGAGGCCGCTGCCCGCGCCCTGACCGGGAGCCCCGCGGCGCCGTACGGGAAATGGTCAGATCGCACGAATTCGCAGATCACCGGTCGGCCGATCTGTGAGGGGAATCACCGCGCCGGTGTGATCTGCGATTTAGGGTGGCAGGTGTCCCGGGGATAACCTGCGAGACGGACATGCCGCGTCCACGGTCACCGTGTGCGCCTCCCTTGTGACAGAGCCGTCACGTTGCCCTCCGCGGCACGCCCACGCAGACAACCGCGAATCACTGCGAATCTTTGAAGACAAGGGACGGACGCGCGTGGACCTGTTCGAGTACCAGGCGAGGGACCTCTTCGCCAAGCACGGTGTACCGGTGCTGGCCGGTGAAGTCATCGACACGCCTGAGGCGGCTCGCGAGGCCACCGAGCGGCTGGGCGGCAAGTCGGTCGTCAAGGCGCAGGTGAAGGTCGGCGGCCGCGGCAAGGCCGGCGGCGTCAAGCTCGCCGCCACCCCGGACGAGGCCGTCGCCCGCGCGACGGACATCCTGGGCATGGACATCAAGGGCCACACGGTCCACAAGGTGATGATCGCGGAGACCGCTCCCGAGATCGTCGAGGAGTACTACGTCTCCTACCTGCTCGACCGCACCAACCGCACCTTCCTGGCCATGGCGTCGGTCGCGGGCGGCATGGACATCGAGGAGGTCGCCGCGACGACCCCCGAGAAGCTCGCCAAGGTCCCGGTGAACGCCAACGAGGGCGTCTCCATCGAGAAGGCCCGCGAGATCGTCGCCCTGGCGCAGTTCCCGGCCGAGGTCGCCGAGAAGGTCGCCGAGGTCCTGGTCACCCTGTGGAAGACCTTCGTCGCCGAGGACGCACTCCTCGTCGAGGTCAACCCGCTCGCCAAGGTCGCGTCCGGCGAGGTCATCGCCCTCGACGGCAAGGTCTCCCTCGACGAGAACGCGGAGTTCCGCCAGCCGTCCCACGAGGAGCTGGTCGACAAGGCCGCCGCCAACCCGCTGGAGGCCGCCGCCAAGGAGAAGGGCCTCAACTACGTCAAGCTCGACGGCGAGGTCGGCATCATCGGCAACGGCGCGGGCCTCGTCATGAGCACCCTCGACGTCGTCGCGTACGCCGGTGAGAACCACGGCGGCGTCAAGCCCGCCAACTTCCTGGACATCGGCGGCGGCGCCTCCGCCGCGGTCATGGCCAACGGTCTCGAGATCATCCTCGGCGACCCGGACGTCAAGTCCGTCTTCGTCAACGTCTTCGGCGGCATCACCGCCTGCGACGAGGTCGCCAACGGCATCGTCCAGGCGCTCCAGCTGCTCAAGGACAAGGGCGAAGAGGTCACCAAGCCGCTCGTCGTCCGCCTCGACGGCAACAACGCCGAGCTCGGTCGCAAGATCCTCTCGGACGCCAACCACCCGCTGGTCCAGCGCGTGGACACCATGGACGGCGCGGCCGACAAGGCCGCCGAGCTCGCTGCGGCTGCGAAGTAAAGGGACGAGGTCACAGACTCACCATGGCTATCTTCCTCAACAAGGACAGCAAGGTCATCGTCCAGGGCATGACCGGTGCCACGGGCATGAAGCACACCAAGCTGATGCTCGCCGACGGCACGAACATCGTCGGCGGTGTGAACCCGCGCAAGGCCGGCACCACCGTCGACTTCGACGGCACCGAGGTCCCGGTCTTCGGCTCGGTCGCCGAGGCGATGGAGAAGACGGGCGCGAACGTCTCCGTCCTCTTCGTCCCGCCGGCCTTCGCCAAGGCCGCCGTCGTCGAGGCGATCGACGCCGAGATCCCGCTGGCCGTCGTCATCACCGAGGGCATCGCGGTGCACGACTCCGCCGCCTTCTGGGCGTACGCGACCGCCAAGGGCAACAAGACCCGGATCATCGGCCCGAACTGCCCGGGTCTGATCACCCCCGGCCAGTCCAACGCCGGCATCATCCCGGGCGACATCACCAAGCCCGGCAAGATCGGTCTCGTGTCGAAGTCCGGCACGCTGACCTACCAGATGATGTACGAGCTGCGCGACATCGGCTTCACCTCCGCCGTCGGCATCGGTGGCGACCCGGTCATCGGCACCACGCACATCGACGCCCTGGAGGCCTTCGAGGCCGACCCGGAGACCGAGCTCATCGTCATGATCGGCGAGATCGGCGGCGACGCGGAGGAGCGTGCTGCCGACTTCATCAAGGCGAACGTGACCAAGCCGGTCGTCGGCTACGTCGCGGGCTTCACCGCCCCCGAGGGCAAGACCATGGGCCACGCCGGCGCCATCGTCTCCGGCTCCTCCGGCACCGCGCAGGCCAAGAAGGAGGCCCTCGAGGCCGCCGGCGTCAAGGTCGGCAAGACGCCGACCGAGACCGCCAAGCTGGCCCGCGAGATCCTCAGCAAGGCGTAGCAGCCGCCCGGCGCCGCCGCCCGGCGCCGCCGCGGACTTCGCACGGGCGCGGCCCGCACCCCCGACCGGGGTGCGGGCCGCGCCCGTACGTGCACCCGCCGGCGGGTGCGTCGCCGCTCACCCGGGGAGCGGCTCCAGGCGGTCGGGCCGCGCGGCCGGGTCGGCCCGCAGCTTCTCCTGGAGCTGCCGGCCCTGCTCGGTGAGCCGCTGGGGGCCGCTGAGCGGAGGAACCCCGGAGACGCTGGTGCCGGGGTGGACCGGGGGCTCGTACCGGGTGGGGGCGGTCGCCAGGGTGTAGGCCGTGGCCGCGGTGAGCAGGGCGGTCACCCCGGCGACGGTGCGGGACCAGCGGCGGGCGCGGTACTCCGCGGCCCCCCGGACGACCGCGGCCGGGCGCGGTACGAGCCGTACGGGCGGCCGCAGCGCGCCGAGCCGCTCGTGCAGCAGGGCCGCCCGCTCCTGTGGCGGCGCCGCGGCCACCGCCGGGATGCGGCACGCGAGGTCCTCGTGGGCGTACAGCAGGCGGTGGCCGGCTGTCGGCGTGGTGGCCTCGGTCTCGGCGGCCGTGTCGGGGAGGTCGAGGCCGACGGCGTGGTACAGCAGGACGGTGCGGCGGTGGACCGGCGGCAGCGCCAGCACGGCGTCCATCAGGACGCGGTCGGCCGGGTCGACGGATCCGGCGGGGGGCTCGGGGTGCCGGTGGGCGCGGCGGAAGCGGTGCCAGGGGGAGAGGGCGTACTCGTGCGCGGCGGCGCGCACCCAGCCCACCGGGTCGGGGTCGGTGGCCACCTCGGGCCACCGCGCCCAGGCCTGCTGGAACGCCCGCTCCACCGCCTCCAGGGCCAGCCCGCGGTTGCCGGTGAGCAGGTAGGCCTGCCGGGCCAGGGCGGTCGCGGAGCGCCGGTACAGGGCGTCGAACGCCGCGCGCGGCCCGTCGACCGGCCCCGGGTCCGCCGCCTCGGGCAGCTCGTCGGCGGGATCGGCCGCCGGGGGGTCCTCGGAGGCCGGGTTCGGGAGGAGGCCGGCCGGCCCGCCCGCGCCCGAACCGCTCCCGTCCCCCGCGGCACCCCCGGCGGGTGCGCCGCCCGGGCCCTGTCCGGCGGTGGGGTCGACCGGGGCGCCGTACGGAACCGGCGCCGGAGCCGCCGGCTCCGCGGCCGTTCGGGCGCCGAGCGGCAGCGGGCCGTCCGGGACGGGGCCCTCCGGGGCGCCGTACGGGACGGCCGTCGAAGCCTCCGGGTCCGCGGCCGCTCCGGGGCCGTGCGGCAGCGGGCCGCCCCGCAGGGGGCCGCTGCCGCGCGGCGCGGCGTCCCCGGCGGGGGCGCCGCGCTCGGCGTCCCGGCCCGGGCCGGCCGGGGCGCCGTACGGGCCCCGCTCCGGGGCGGGGC
>NZ_RPSE01000042.1:0-28785 GCF_003949955.1 Streptomyces sp. WAC05292 | reverse complement strand
GCAGATGCCCACACCCCGGAGACAACCGGAAGCAGCGGCGCCGCCGCAGCCCGCGCCCCGCGCCCGCGTCCGCCGGCTCCCCCGCCCGGCGACCGTCCGGGCGAAGGCCGTCTCGCTCCTCGTGGTCCCCGCACCGGCCGACGGGCGCGCGGCCGACCCGGAGAGGCAGGTGCGGCGCACCGATGCCGCGGTCCGCAGGCTCCGCCTGGGCGACCGGCACACCGTGGCCGAAGCGGGCGGGCTGCGCACCGCCGTCGCCGTCCGGCTGCGCGAGTCCGTCTCGGCCGCCGAGGGGCTCGCCGCCGTCCGCAAGGACACCGCCGACCGCCGGGCCGCGCCCGATGCCGCCCACGAGACCTACAACCGCGTGGCCGACGCCGCCCTCGCCGTCCTCGGCTCCCTCGCCGGCGGCGACCGGCCCGACCTCGGCACCGAGGCCAGGGTCCTGCCGGAGTTCACCCGGGCGGGGGAACTCCTCTCCCGTGAGGACGCGCTGATGGCGTCGCCCGGCCCGCGCACCGCCGAATCGATTCGCCGTCTCGCCGGCCTCGTAGGGGCGCGCCGGGCCCTCACCGCCGGAGCGGCCGGCGACCTCCCGGCCGTCGGGCGGGACACCTGGCAGTCCGCAGCCGAGAGCTCCGCGTACACCGAGCTCACCGCCGCCGAGGACCGCGCCCTGGCGGCGGCCCCGGAACCGGCCAAGGGCCCGGTCGAGGGCGCGGCCAAGGGCACCGCGAAGGACGCGGCCAGGGACGCCGCCCAGCCGCAGCCCGCCGGCTGGGACGCCGCGTACGCCTCCGTCAGCGGGCTGTTCGTGGTGAGCCGCCTCGCGGCCCGGCACGGCGTACGCGTCCACCTGCGGCCCTCGCCGTACGGCGGCACCACCGCGGTGGTGCTGCTGCCGGAGCCCCTCCTCCAGGGCGCGGGGGAGCGGGAGCCGGAGCCGGCCGGGGCGGCGCCGCCCTCCGCGCCGCGGCGGCGTACGGGTGCGGTCGCGCCGCCGCCCGCACGCCGCCCGGCGGTGTTCTCCGCGTCCGCCGCCGCGGCGGGCGGCGGACTGCCGCGCCGGACGCGCCGGGCCGGCCTGGCGCCGCGGCTGCGCCGGCCGCCGCAGCCGCAGGAGCCGCAGGCCGCGGCCCGTCCCGCCGAAGAGGCCGCGGGGCCCGGCCCGGAACGGGCCAGGGACCGGATGGCGGCCTACCGGGCCGGATGGGTCCGAGGCGCACAGGAGAAGCCCGCCCGCCCGGGCGGCGAAGGAGCCACACGATGATCGAGCACCAGGCACACGGCGGCGTCGCCCGCATTCCCGGGAGGGTCGGCCTCGACTGGCTGCTGGACGAGCTGGTGGTCCGGGTCCGGGAGGTCCGCCACGCCGTGGTCCTCTCCCACGACGGGCTCGCGGTGGGCGTGTCCAGCGCACTGGACCCCGGGGACGCGGACCACCTGGCCGCCGTGGCGTCCGGCTTCCACAGCCTTGCCAAGGGCGCGGGCCGGCACTTCCGCGCCGGGGGCGTGCGCCAGACGCTGGTCGAGATGGACGAGGGGTTCCTCTTCGTCGCCGCCGCCGGCGACGGCTCGTGCCTGGCCGTGCTCAGCGGCGCCGGCACCGACGTCGGGCTGGTCGCGTACGAGATGGCCCGGCTCGTGAAGCGCGTCGGCGAGCACCTGCAGACCCGGCCGCGGTCCGCCGCCCGGCCGCCGGCCGCAGGGTGAGCCGGCCGGCCGGGCCGCGGGACGGCGGCCGCTGGTACGACGCCGATGCGGGTCCGCCCGTGCGGCCGTACGCCGTGACGGGAGGGCGTACGACGCCGGGACCGGGCGGCATCCGCCTCGACCTGGTCGCCCTGGTCGCCCTGGTCGCGGTGGAGGCCCGTGCCGCCGCGGGCACCCTGCCGGGGCCGGAGCACGAGGCGCTGCTGCGCCTGTGCCGGGCGGGGACGCAGTCGGTGGCGGAGCCCGCCGCCGGCGCCGACCTGCCCGTCGGGGTGGTGCGGGTGCTGCTCGGCGACCTGCTGGAGGCGGGACACGTCCGCGTCGGCCGGCCGGTGCCGCCGGCCCGGCTGCCGCAGACGCGGATCCTGCGGGAAGTCATCGAGGGATTGAGAGCACTGTGATGGGACGACACGATGTGGCCGCAGGGCCGGAGACGGCCGCCGGGGCGGACGAGGGCCCGGAAGCGGCGGCGCTGGCCCTGAAGATCCTCGTCGCGGGCGGCTTCGGGGTCGGCAAGACCACGATGGTCGGCGCGGTCAGCGAGATCAGGCCGCTCCGGACGGAGGAGCGGCTCAGCGAGGCCGGCGGGCTGGTCGACGACACCGGGGGAGTGGAGCGCAAGACCACCACGACCGTGGCGATGGACTTCGGGCGGATCACCATCCGGTCCGGGCTCTCCCTGTACCTGTTCGGGACGCCCGGCCAGGACCGGTTCTGGTTCCTGTGGGACGAGCTGGCGCAGGGCGCCCTCGGGGCGGTGGTGCTGGCGGACACGCGGCGGCTGCAGGACTGCTTCCCGGCGGTGGACTACTTCGAGCACCGGCGCATCCCGTTCGTCGTGGCCGTCAACTGCTTCAGCGACTCCGGGCGCTACGCGGCGGACGAGGTGGCGCGCGCCCTGGACCTGGAGCGGGGGACTCCGGTGGTGCTGTGCGACGCGCGGGACCGCGACTCGGGGAAGGAGGTGCTGATCCGGCTCGTCGAGTACGCCGGCCGTGTGCACACGGCCCGGCTGCTGGAGGCCGTGGGGGCGGGGCCCGGCGCCGGCTGAGGGCGGGACCGTCCCGTCGGGCCGGGCGGCGTTTCGAGCCCTCCCCCTCTCCGCGGGGCGTCCTCCTTGCCGGGGAGCCACGGGTGGGGAAGGCTTGCGGCACTGGTACGCGGGGTGTGGCGCGGCCGCGGCGGCGGCGCCGACGGGGAGGGGCTCGACATGGCATGGGACAAGCAGCTCGACTGGCTGCTGGACGACCTGTCCCGCAGGGTCCGGCAGGTGCGGCACGCGGTGGTGCTCTCCAACGACGGCCTGGTCACCGGCGCGAGCGCGGGCCTGGTCCGCGAGGACGCCGAGTACCTGGCCGCCGTCGCGGCGGGGCTCCAGAGCCTGGCCAAGGGGTCGGGCCGGCACTTCGACGCGGGCGAAGTACGGCAGACGATGGTCGAGTTCGACGAGGGGGTCCTCTTCGTCATGGCGGCCGGTGCGGGCAGTTCGCTGTGCGTGCTGAGTGCCGCGGAGTCGGACGTCGGGCAGGTCGCGTACGAGATGACGCTGCTGGTCAACCGGGTGGGGGAGCACCTGGGGGTGGCCGAGCGGCGGATCACCGGAGGCTGACGGGCCCGGCCGGGCGGCGGCGGTCCGGGGCGGTTGTCCACAGACCTCGCGCAGAGTGGCGACGACAGGCTACTTTCGTCACACAGAGTAATCGTGATGTGTGAGGGGGATGGCCGTGAAACTCGCGACGCAGGTGCGCCCGACGGGCGGGGGAGCCGTGGGACCGGAGGCCGCGGAGGCGGCGGCGGGACCCCCGCCGCCGGGAGCGGCGGTGGGCGGTGCGCGCGCCGCCGAGGAACTCGGCCTCAACAGGAGCGAGTTCGCCCGGGCCGTACAGCTCGGCATCGTACGGGCCGGACCGCCCGCGCCGGGCGGTGCGGCGCGGTACGCGCGGGCGGAGCTGGAGCGCGTCCGGGCGGCCGGGGGTTCGCCGGAGGCGCTTCGGGCACAGGTCGAGACGGTCGCCGGGGCGGGCGCCGCGTCCGCCGTGCTCGGCGTCGGACCGACCCGGTTCACCCGGCTCGCCCGGTGCGGGCACCTCACCCCCGTCGGCTACCGCATCAACCGGTACCGGGCGGTGGTGTGGCTCTACCTCGCCGCGGAGCTGCGGGAGTTCGGCGAGCGCCGGACGGCCCTGCTGCGGGGCGGCGTCACCCCGGAGGACCGGGAGCTGATGGCCCGCGGGGCGGACCTGCGGCCCCGCCGCTGGCGGGACCGGCACGTGGAGCTGCTGCTGGGCCGCACCGCCGACCCCTGGGAGCGGGCTGCCGTCCTGGCCTCCGTCCTCCCGGAGGAGGAGCTGGCGCGGGCCGTCCCGGACCCGGCGGAGCGGATGGTGCTGGCCGCGCTCGGCCCGCCCCCGCCGTACGGCCACCCGCAGATCCCGGCGGCCGCGGCCGTGGCGCAGCGGCTGCTGGTGGCCGAGCGGCCGGAGGAGGTCCGGTGGTACCGCGCCGGCCTGGACTTCGCCCTCACCGGGGCGCGGGCTCAGTCGAACGCGACAGGGGAGAGGGGGCCGACGTAGACCCAGGCCCCGCCCTCCCGGCTGAAGGCGCTGTTCTCGTGCAGGGAGCCGGCGTGCCGGCCCTCGCGGTAGTGCGCCCGGAACTCCACCGAGCCCTCCGTCTCGAACAGCCCGCCGCGGTCGGTGCCCAGGATCTCCAGCTTCACCCAGCGCTGCTCCGGGTCGAGGTCGAGCCTGTCGGGGCGGGTGGCCGGGTGCCAGGAGCGCATCAGGTAGGCGGTGTCGCCGACGGCGAAGGCGCTGAAGCGGGAGCGCATCAGCAGTTCGGCGGTCGGGGCCTGCCCGGCGCCGGAGTGGAAGCGGCCGCAGCAGTCCGCGTAGGCGGCGGGCAGCCCGCAGGGGCAGGGGTGGGCCGGGGTCGGCATGGGAGTGCTCAGCTCTTCGGGGTCGGTTCGGCGGCAGCGGCCGGCTGCGGCTGCGGCCGCCCGGACGGATAGGGGCGGAAGAGTCCTTCCTGGACGACGGAGACCAGCAGCCTGCCCTCCAGGTCGTAGATGCGGCCGCGGGCCAGGCCGCGTCCGCCGTGCGCGATCGGCGACTCCTGGTCGTAGAGGAACCACTCGTCCGCGCGGAAGGGCCGGTGGAACCACATGGCGTGGTCCAGGGACGCCATGTCGAAGCCGCGCGTGCCCCACAGGGGCTCCACGGGCAGGCGCACGGCGTCGAGGAGGGTCATGTCACTGGCGTAGGTGAGGGCGCAGGTGTGCACCAGCGGGTCGTCGCCCAGCGGGCCGACGGCGCGCATCCACACCGCGCTGCGCGGATCGGCGCCCTTGAGCTCCCCGGGCGTCCAGCGGAGCCGGTCCGCGTACCGGATGTCGAAGGGCTGGCGGCGGGCCATCCGCTCCAGCGCCTCGGGCAGGGCGCCGAGGTGCGCGCGGATCTCGTCGGCGACCTTCGGCAGCGTGTCCGGATGGGGGAAGTCGAGGCGGGGAGGCAGCTGGTGCTCGATGCTGCCCTCCTCCGGATGGTGGAAGGAGGCGGTGAGGTTGAAGATCGTCTTGCCCTGTTGGACGGCGGTGACGCGCCGGGTGGTGAAGGACCGCCCGTCCCGGACCCGCTCCACCTGGTACACGATCGGCACCCCGGGGATGCCGGGGCGCAGGAAGTACGCGTGGAGGGAGTGGACGGGCCGGTCGCCCTCGGTGGTGCGGCCGGCGGCGACGAGGGCCTGGCCGGCGACCTGCCCGCCGAAGACCCGCTGGAGGGACTCCTGCGGGCTCGCGCCGCGGAAGATGTTGACCTCGATCTGCTCCAGGTCGAGCAGGTCGACCAGTCTCTCGGCGGGGTTCGTCATCAGGGCCTCTCCACTGTCGGGTCCGGCGGGTCCGGTCGGTCGCGGGCGTCGGTCAGCGCGCGCCGAGCTCGCCGACCGAGGTCAGCCGGATCACGGCCCGGCCCTCCTCGTCGGAGGCGGCCAGGTCGACCTCGGCGCTGATGCCCCAGCCATGGTCGCCGTTCGGGTCGGCGAACGTCTGGCGGACGCGCCACAGGCCGTGCGCCGGGTCCTCCTCGATCTGCAGCAGCTTCGGCCCGCGCGCGTCCGGGCCGGTGCCGAGGTCGTCGTACTCGTCCCAGTAGGCGTCCATCGCCTCGCCCCACGCGTCGGCGTCCCAGCCGGAGTCGGCGTCCATCCCGCCCAGCTCGTCGATGCGGTCCAGGGCGGCAAGTTCGACCCGGCGGAACATGGCGTTGCGGACCAGGACGCGGAAGGCGCGCGCGTTCGCGGTGACCGGCTTGACCTGGTCGGCCTTCTCCTGGGCCTCCTCCGCCGTCTCCAGCTCCGGGTTCGCCAGCTGCTCCCACTCGTCGAGCAGGCTGGAGTCGACCTGGCGGACCAGCTCGCCCAGCCAGGCGATGAGGTCCTCGAGGTCCTCCGACTTGAGGTCGTCGGGGATGGTGTGGTCCAGCGCCTTGTAGGCGCTCGCCAGGTACCGCAGCACGATGCCCTCGGTGCGGGCGAGCTCGTAGAAGGAGGTGAACTCGGTGAAGGTCATCGCGCGTTCGTACATGTCGCGGATGATCGACTTGGGGGAGACGGGGTGGTCGCCGACCCACGGGTGGCTCTTGCGGTACACGTCGTAGGCGTGGAGCAGGAGCTCTTCGAGCGGCTTGGGATAGGTGATGTCCTGGAGCCGCTCCATCCGCTCCTCGTACTCGATCCCGTCCGCCTTCATCGCGCCGACGGCGATCCCGCGCTCCTTGTTCTGCTGGGCGGCCAGGATCTGGCGCGGGTCGTCCAGGGTGGACTCGACGACGGACACCATGTCCAGCGCGTACGACGGCGACTCCGGGTCCAGCAGGTCGAAGGCGGCCAGCGCGAACGTCGACAGCGGCTGATTCAGCGCGAAGTCCTGCTGGAGGTCGACGGTCAGCCGGATGGTGCGGCCCTCCGCGTCCGGGGTGTCGAGCTGCTCGACGACCCCGCCGTCCAGCAGCGAGCGGTAGATCGCGATCGCCCGCCGGATGTGCTTCAGCTGGGCCTTGCGCGGCTCGTGGTTGTCCTCCAGGAGGCTGCGCATCGCCTGGAAGGCGTCACCCGGACGGGCGATCACCGACAGCAGCATGATGTTGGTGACCTTGAACCGGGAGGTGAGCGGCTCCGGCTCGGCGGCGATCAGCTTCTCGAAGGTGGTGTCCGACCAGGCGACGAAGCCCTCGGGCGCCTTCTTCCGGACGACCTTGCGGCGCTTCTTCGGGTCGTCGCCGGCCTTCGCCAGCGCCCGCTCGTTCTCGATGACGTGCTCCGGCGCCTGGGCGACGACGAAGCCCGCCGTGTCGAAGCCCGCCCGCCCGGCCCGGCCGGCGATCTGGTGGAACTCGCGGGCCCGCAGCGTGCGCACCCGGTTGCCGTCGTACTTCGTCAGGGCCGTGAACAGCACGGTGCGGATGGGGACGTTGACGCCGACGCCGAGGGTGTCGGTGCCGCAGATCACCTTGAGCAGGCCCGCCTGCGCGAGCTTCTCCACCAGGCGCCGGTACTTGGGCAGCATCCCCGCGTGGTGCACGCCGATGCCGTGCCGGACGTAGCGGGAGAGGTTCTGGCCGAACTTCGTGGTGAAGCGGAAGTTGCCGATCAGCTCGGCGATCCTGTCCTTCTCCTCGCGGGTGCACATGTTGATGCTCATCAGCGACTGCGCCCGCTCGACCGCCTGCGCCTGCGTGAAGTGCACGATGTACACCGGCGCCTGCCGCGTCTCCAGCAGCTCGGTGATCGTGTCGGTGATCGGCGTGGTGACGTACTCGTACGACAGCGGGACGGGCCGGGTCGCCGAGCGGACGACCGAGGTCGGGCGGCCGGTGCGGCGGGTCAGGTCCTCCTCGAACCGCGTCACGTCGCCGAGGGTGGCCGACATCAGGACAAACTGCGCCTGCGGAAGCTCCAGCAGCGGGATCTGCCAGGCCCAGCCGCGGTCCGGCTCCGCATAGAAGTGGAACTCGTCCATCACGACCTGGCCGATGTCGGCGTACCTGCCGTCCCGCAGCGCGATGGAGGCCAGCACCTCGGCGGTGCAGCAGATCACCGGGGCGTCGGCGTTCACCGAGGCGTCGCCCGTCAGCATGCCGACGTTCTCGGTGCCGAACAGCTTGCACAGGTCGAAGAACTTCTCCGACACCAGCGCCTTGATGGGCGCGGTGTAGAAGGTGACCTTGTCCTGGGCGAGCGCGGTGAAGTGCGCGCCCGCCGCGACGAGGCTCTTGCCGGAGCCCGTCGGGGTGGACAGGATCACGTTCGCTCCGGAGACGACCTCGATCAGCGCCTCCTCCTGGGCCGGGTACAGGCTGATGCCCTGGTCCTCCGCCCACGAGGAGAAGGCCTCGAAGAGCGTGTCGGGGTCGGCGTTCGGCGGAAGCTGATCAATGAGGGTCACACCCCCCATCTTGCCTGCCTTCCGCCCGGATGAGGGAACCGGCGGAAGGAAAGAAGATCATCGCAGGTACGCTGAGCCGTCGATCGGGACCGCGCGAGGCGTCGGGGGCCCGCGGGCACACGACCTGGGGTGGGGTAACGAGCATGATGGGTCCGGCGCACTCGCTGTCCGGGGCGGCCGCCTGGCTGGGGGTGGGCGCGGCCACCGCGGCCGCCGGGCACCCGATGCCCTGGCCGGTCCTCGTCGTCGGCGCGCTGATCTGCGCCGGCGCCGCCCTCGCGCCCGACCTCGACCACAAGTCCGCGACGATCTCGCGGGCATTCGGCCCGCTGTCCCGCGGCCTGTGCGAGGTCGTCGACAAGCTCTCGTACTCCGTCTACAAGTCCACCCGCTCCCGCAAGGACGCCCGCCGCTCCGGAGGCCACCGCACCCTGACCCACACCTGGCTGTGGGCGGTGCTGATCGGCGCCGGCTCCTCCGTCCTGGCCGCCGCCACCGACCGGTGGGGCGTCCTCGTCCTGCTCTTCGTCCACCTGGTGCTGGCCGTGGAGGGCCTGCTGTGGCGGGCGGCCAGAATGTCCAGCGACATCCTCGTCTGGCTGCTCGGCGCGACGAGCGCCTGGATCCTCGCCGGCGTCCTGGACCAGCCCGGCAACGGCGCCGACTGGCTGTTCGGCCCCGAGTACGCCTACGTGTGGCTGGGCCTGCCCGTCGTCCTCGGCGCCCTCGTCCACGACATCGGCGACGCCCTGACGGTGTCCGGCTGCCCGATCCTGTGGCCGCTGCCCATCGCCGGGAAGCGCTGGTACCCCGTCGGGCCGCCCAAGGGGATGCGCTTCCGGGCCGGCAGCTGGGTGGAGCTGAAGGTGCTCATGCCCGCGTTCATGCTGCTCGGCGGCTTCGGCGGAGCCTCCGCCCTCGGGTTCATCTGACCCGCGCCGGCCCGCAGCCGGACCCGCACGGACCCGCGCCGGCCCGCAGCCGGACCCGCACGGGCCCGCGCCGGCCCGCCCGGGCGTCCCGCGGAGGCCGCGGGGCACCCGGGTCACCCGTGCCAGGAGCGCCACAGCGCCGCGTACGCGCCCCCGGCCGCGACCAGCTCGTCGTGCGAGCCGAGTTCGCTGATCCGCCCGGCCTCGACGACCGCGATCACGTCGGCGTCGTGCGCCGTGTGCAGCCGGTGGGCGATCGCGATCACCGTCCGCCCGTCCAGCACCCGGGCCAGCGAGCGCTCCAGGTGCCGGGCCGCACGCGGGTCCAGCAGCGACGTCGCCTCGTCCAGTACCAGGGTGTGCGGGTCCGCGAGCACCAGCCGGGCCAGCGCCACCTGCTGCGCCTGCGCCGGCGTGAGCGTTGTGTCGCCCGAGCCGACCCGGGTGTCGAGCCCGTCGCCCAGGGCCCGCGCCCAGCCGTCCGCGTCGACCGCGCCCAGCGCGGCCCACAGCTCGGCGTCCTCGGCGTGCGCCCGGGCGAGCCGCAGGTTGTCCCGCAGCGAGCCCGTGAACACGTGGTGCTCCTGGTTCACGAGGGCCACGTGCTCGCGGACCCGCTCGGCCGGCATCCGCGACAGCTGCGCGCCGCCGAGGGTCACCTCGCCGGTCCGCGGCGCGTAGATGCCCGCGAGCAGCCGCCCGAGGGTGGACTTGCCCGCCCCCGACGGGCCGACCAGCGCCACCCGGGTGCCCGGCGGCACCGCCATCGACACCTGGTGCAGCACGTCCACGCCCTCCCGGTAGCCGAACCGGACGCGCTCGGCGCGGACGTCCCGCCCCTGCGGGCGGACGGCGGCGTCGCCCGCGTCCGGCTCGATCTCCCGCACGCCCACCAGGCGGGCGAGCGACACCTGGGCGACCTGGAGCTCGTCGTACCAGCGCAGGATCAGCCCGATCGGATCGACCATCATCTGCGCGAGCAGCGCACCCGTCGTCAGCTGCCCCACCGACAGCCAGCCCTGCAGCACGCAGTAGCCGCCGAACAGCAGCACCGACCCGAGGATCGTCACGTAGGTGATGTTGACGACGGGGAAGAGGACCGTCCGCAGGAAGAGGGTGTACCGCTCCCACGCCGTCCACTCCCTGATCCGCCGCTCCGACAGGGCGATCCGCGCCGGGCCGAGGCGGTGCGCCTCGACCGTGCGACCGGCGTCCACCGTCTCCGTCAGCACCGCCGCTACCGCCGCGTATCCGGCGGCCTCCGAGCGGTACGCCGACGGGGCCCGCCGGAAGTACCAGCGGCAGCCGGCCACCAGCACCGGCAGGGCCACCAGCGCGGCCGGCGCGAGCGGCGGAGCGGTCACCGTCAGGGCCCCGAAGAGCAGGCTGACCCAGACCACGCCGATGGCCAGCTGCGGCACGGCCTCCCGCATCGCGTTCGCCAGCCGGTCGATGTCGGTGGTGATGCGCGACAGCAGGTCGCCGGTGCCGGCCCGCTCCAGCACACCGGGCGGCAGCCCCACCGACCGGACCAGGAAGTCCTCCCTGAGGTCGGCGAGCATCTCCTCGCCCAGCATCGCCCCCCGAAGCCGGACGAGCCGCACGAACACCGTCTGCACCGCGAGCGCCGCCGCGAACAGCAGCGCCGTCCGCTCCAGGTGCAGCTCGCGCGATCCCGCCGCGAGCCCGTCCACGACCCGGCCCAGCAGGTACGGGCCCACCATGGAAGCGGTCACCGCGACCGCGTTGACCCCCACCAGGACGCCGAACGCCCTCCGGTGCCGCCGCAGCAGCCCCCGCACGTACGCCCGTACGGTCGCCGGCGAGCCCACGGGCAGGGTGGCGGCCGATTCCGGGGCCGCGGGGTCGTACGCCGGCGGCGCCAGCCCGATCATGCCGATTCCTCGATCCCTGTGAGTTCGTTCCCGAGCCGGGCCGGCCCGAGGCGGGCGACGCGCTGCTCCTCTTCCGTCTCCCGGGTGACGACGGCCCGGTAGCGCGGCTCGCGGCGCAGCAGCTCGCGGTGGGTGCCGGCCGCGGCCACCGTGCCGCCGTCGACCAGCACGACGTGGTCGGCGCGGTCCAGCAGCAGCGGCGAGGAGGCCAGCACCACGGTCGTCCGGCCGGCCCGCAGGGCGGCGATCCCCTCCGCAACGCGGGCCTCGGTGTGCGAGTCGACCGCCGAGGTCGGCTCGTCCAGGACCAGCACCTCCGGGTCGGCGGCCAGGGACCGGGCGAGGGCCAGCCGCTGGCGCTGCCCGCCCGACAGGGACCGGCCGCGCTCGGTGATCCGGGCGTCCATCGGGTCCTCCACCCCGTCGGGGGCCGCCTGGAGCAGGGCGTCCAGGACGTCCCCGCAGTGTGCGGCGGCGAGGGCGGCCGACGGCTCCACCTTCCCCGAGGAGGGGACGTCGAACAGCTCCCGAAGCGTCCCCGACAGCAGCACCGGGTCCTTGTCCTGGACGAGCACCAGCCGGCGCGCGGTGTCCAGCGGCAGCCCGTCCAGGGCGACCCCGCCCAGCAGCACCGGGACTCCGCCGGAGGCGTCGCCGTCCTCCCCGCCGGCGTCCGCGCGGTGCCCTCCGAGCCGCTCCGCCAGCCGGCCCGCGGCGTCGGGGTCGCCGCACACCACCGCGGTGAGCCGGCCCGCGGGGGCCACGAGGCCGGTGGCCGGGTCGTGGAGGTCGCCGACCGGATCAGGGCTCCCCTCGCCCTGCCGTCCGGCGCCTTCCCGCCCGGCGTCCGCCGGGCCGGGGCCGGTGCGCGTCAGGGACAGGACCCGGGCGGCCCGCTGGGCGGAGGGGCGGGAGAAGGAGTACGCCATCGCGATCTCCTCCACGCTCCGCAGCGGGTAGAGCATCGTGGCCACCGCACTGAACGCGGCCACGAGCTCGCCCACCTCCAGCCGCCCCTCCTGGACGAGCGAGGCCCCGTACCAGACCACCGTGACCAGCAGGACGCCGGGGAGCAGCACCTGGACCGCCGCGATGAGCGCCCACATGCCCGCGCTGCGCACGGCTGCCGCGCGGACCTGCTGCGATGCCTCGCGGTAGCGGCCGAGGAACAGCTCCTCGCCGCCGATGCCGCGCAGTACGCGCAGGCCGGCGACGGTGTCGGAGGCCAGTTCGGTCGCCTTGCCGGCCTTGTCGCGCTGGACGTCGGCGCGCCGGGTGGCGTGCGGCAGCAGCGGCAGGACGGACAGGGCGAGCACCGGCACCCCGACGGCGACGACCACGCCGATCGACGGGGCGAGGAAGAGCAGCCCGACGCAGATCGCGACGATGGCGCAGGCGGCCGCCAGGAACCGGGAGACGGCCTCGACGAACCAGCCGATCTTCTCCACGTCGCCCGTCGACACCGCCACGACCTCGCCGGCGGCCACCCGCCGGGTCAGGGCGGAGCCCAGTTCCGCCGTCTTGCGGGCCAGCAGCTGCTGCACCCGCGCGGCCGCGGTGATCCAGTTGGTGACGGCCGTGCGGTGGAGCATGGCGTCGCCGACGGAGATCGCCACGCCGGTCAGCAGCAGCAGCGCGCCGGCCCGGAGCAGCCCGGCGCCGTCGTGCTCGACGACCGCGCCGACGCCCGAGCCGACCGAGTAGGGCAGCCCGGCGATGCCGCCGAAGTGGACCAGGCCCCAGCACAGGCTCCTGGCCTGCCCGCCGAGCTGGCCGCGCCCCAGCCACAGCAGGAAGCGCGGACCGGAGCGGGCGTCGGGCACTCCGGGGTCCGGATACGGAAGGTCGCTGATCTGCATGACGCCCCATGACTGGTCGAGGAGTTCAAACCGTGCAAGGTTCGCCTCGCGCGGCCTTCCGGGGCAATCGATTTTGCGTCGGCCAGAGCCTCACCCGTGGTGCAGTGCACCGGCGCTGCGCCGGCGCGTTCCCGCAGGCCCTGCACGGTCCCGGTGGCCTTGCGGCCGGGGTCCGCGCAGGTCGGGTCAGGGGCGCGTCGCGCGCTCCAGCTCGATCAGAACCGAGCGGTAGGAGCGGCCGGTGGCCCGCTCCATCCCCACCTCGCACATCCGGTTCGCGGACAGGTGGGCGTCGAACGCGCGGGCCCCCACCTCCTGTGCCTCGCGCGCCGTCGCGGCCGCGGTCAGCTCCGGGTGGAGCATCCCCCGGTCGCCGGCGAAACCGCAGCAGCCCGCGTCGGCCGGGACGACCACCTCCGCGGCGCAGGCGGCGGCCACCTCCCTCAGGTGCCCGTCCGTGCCGAGCCGGTTCATGGAGCAGACGGGGTGCAGCACGGCCGAGTCGGCCGTGCGCAGGATCCGTAGGCCGGGCAGCAGCTCGCGCGCCGCCCAGGTGACCGAGTCCACGACCGTGAGCTCCGCGTGCAGCGCCCGGTTCCCGTCGGTCAGGTACGGGAGGACCTCCTGCGCGATGCCGAGCGTGCAGGAGGAGGCGTCCACGACGAGGGGGAGCAGCCCGCCGGCCGTCCAGCCCCAGGCCGCCTCCACGATCCGGTTGGCCATCACGCGGTTGCCGGCCTCGTAGCCCTTCGAGTGCCAGATCGTCGCGCAGCAGGTGCCCGCCGCGTCCCCGGGGATCCACACCGGCTTGCCCGCCCGTTCGGACACGGCGACCAGTGCCTCCTGGACCGAGGGGCCCGGATCGCCCGGCGCGCCGCCAAAAATGCGGTTGACGCACGACGGGTAGTAGACGGCGGCAGCCCCGCTGCGGCGCGTCGCCGGAGGCGTGCGGGCCGCCGCCCCGGGCAGCTGCGGCAGCCAGGCGGGCACCAGGTCGGGCCGTACGAGCCGCCGCGCCCCCCTGGTCGCCGCGGCCGGGAGCCGGCCCCCGGTGGCGCCGGCGGCAGCGCCGGCGGCGGCCGCGGCGAGCCGCGCCGCGGCCTCGACGGCGCGGAAGCCGCGGGCGGCGAGTTCCGCCGCCCGCTCCTCCAGGGGGCCGTGCCGGCGGCTGCGGAATTCCTTCATCAGCGCGCCCGTGTCGATGCCGACGGGGCAGGCCGACTTGCACGCGGAGTCGCCCGCGCAGGTGTCGACGGCGTCGTACCCGTACGCGTCGAGCAGGGCCTCCTGCACGGGGGATCCGGGCGGCTGGCGGACCATCTCCCGGCGCAGCACGATGCGCTGGCGGGGAGTGGTCGTCAGGTCGGAGCTGGGGCAGGCGGGTTCGCAGAACCCGCACTCGATGCAGGGGTCGGCCGCGGCCTCGATCCGCGGAATCGTCTTCAGTCCGCGCAGGTGCGCCCCGGGGTCGCGGTCGAGGAGGACGCCGGGGGCGAGGACGCCCTCCGGGTCGACGAGCCGCTTGATGCGCCACATCAGCGCGGTCGCGGCGGGGCCCCACTCCAGCTCCAGGAACGGCGCCATGTTGCGGCCCGTGGAGTGCTCGGCCTTCAGCGAGCCGTCGAAGCGCTCCACCACGAGCCGGCAGAAGGCGTCCATGAACGCGCCGTACCGCGCCACGTCGGCCGGCCGGGCCGCGTCGAAGGCGAGGAGGAAGTGCAGGTTGCCGTGGGCGGCGTGGCCGGCGACGGCCGTGTCGAAGCCGTGCTCCGCCTGGAGGTCCAGCAGTGCCGCGCAGGCCTCGGCGAGCCGGGCCGGCGGCACGGCGAAGTCCTCGGTGACCAGGGTGGTGCCCGGCGGGCGGGCTCCGCCGACCGCGGTGACGAAGGCCTTCCGGGCCTTCCAGAACCCGGCGACGACCGCCGGGTCGCGGGTGAAGGCGCCCGCGGCCGAGGGCACGGGGGCGGCGAGGTCCAGCCCTGCCACGATGCCGGCGGCCCGGTGCTCGCACTCCGCCAGCGCGGCCGCATCCGGGGCGCGGAACTCCACCAGGAGGGCGGTGGTGTCCTTCGGCAGGCCGGCCCAGCCGGCGGGGGCCCCGGCGGTGCCGGCGCAGGCGCGCAGGGTGTTGCCGTCCATCAGCTCGACGGCGGCGGCCCCTGCGCCGTTGAACAGCGGGACGGCCGCCGCCGCGGCCGGCAGTGAGGGGAAGAACAGCAGGGCGGCGGCGGCCGCGCGGTGCAGCGGCAGGGTGTCGAAGACGAGCTCGGCGAGGAAGCCGAGGGTGCCCTCCGAGCCGACCATGAGGCCGCGCAGGATCTCCACCGGGGTGGTGCCGTCCAGGAAGGCGTCGAGGCGGTAGCCGGTGGTGTTCTTGATCTCGTACTTGGCCCGGATGCGGGAGGCCAGCGCCGGATCGGCCTCGATCTCCCGTTTGACCTCGATCAGCCCCCGGCACAGCGCGGGTTCCGCGCGGGCCAGCTCCTCGTCGGCGAGGGGGTCGGCGGTGTCGACTACGGTGCCGCTCGGCAGGACGAACGTGAGCGAGGACAGGGTGCGGTAGGCGTTGCGCGCCGTCCCGGCCGTCATGCCGGAGGCGTTGTTGGCGACGACCCCGCCCACCGTGCAGGCCGCCGCGCTGGCCGGGTCGGGGCCGAGGACGCGCCCGTACCGGGCGAGGGCGGCGTTGGCGCGCGCGACGGTCGTCCCCGGCCGGATCCGGATCCGCCGCCCCTCCTCCAGCACCTCCGCGCCCGCCCAGTGGCGGCGTACGTCGACGAGGACGTCCTCGCCCTGCGCCTGGCCGTTCAGGGACGTGCCGGCGGCGCGGAAGACCACGTCCCGGCCGTGGCCGCGGGCGTAGGACAGCACGGCCGAGACGTCGTCCAGGTCCTCGGCGAGGACGACGGCCTGCGGCACGAACCGGTACGGGGAGGCGTCGGAGGCGTAGCGGACCAGGTCGGACGCCTTCCACAGCACCTTCCGCGCTCCGAGGAGCTCCGTCAGGCCGCCCCGCAGCGGCTCGGGCGTTCCCGCCGCCCGCCGGTCGGGCAGCCGGTCGGGGGAGGGGCCCCGGATGCCGGAGGGGCGCAGGGCCCCGGGCTCGGGTTCCAGCAGCGGCATCGGCGACCCCTCGCTCCCGTCAGCAGTGGCGCCCCCGCGGGGCGTCCGTCAGCGCGTCCAGCAGACCGCCGAGCTGGTCCCGCTGCCCGGCGGTCAACGGGGCCAGGATCTCCTCCGCGGCGTCGGTCCGCGCGCTGCGCAGCCGGCGCAGCGTTTCGCGCCCCGTGTCCGTGAGCTCGATCCGTATGACGCGCCGGTTCGCGGGGTCGGGCGCGCGGCGCACGCAGCCGGCGGCCTCCAGGCCGTCCACCAGCGTCGTCACCGCGCGGGGCACCACTTCGAGGCGGGCGGCGAGGTCCGCCATCCGGGGCGGCAGGTCGCCTTCGGCGTACGAGACCAGGCGCAGCAGCCGGCTCTGCGCGGGGGTGATGCCCAGCGGCTCCAGATGGCGCTTCTGGATCCGGTGCAGGCGCCGGGTCAGCCGCAGCAGCTGCTCGGCGAGGACGCCGTCCGTGCTGTCGGTCTCGGGAGCGGTGCTCATACTGGGAAACAGTACCAGGACCGGGCTCATTGTGAGCCTAGGTAACAATGACCTATGCTCAGTGGGAGTCCCGCCAGAAGGAGGCCCATGCGCCCCGAGGAACCGAACTGGACACCGCCCGAGGAGCCCCTCGACCCGCGCCGCCCCGGCCCGAAGGAGCGCCCGCGCGAACTGCGCCGGATCGTCGGCCTCTTCCGCCCCTACCGCGGCCGTCTCGCCGTGGTCGGCATGCTCGTCTGCGCCTCCTCGCTGGTCGGCGTCGCCTCGCCGTTCCTGCTGCGGGAGATCCTGGACGTCGCCATCCCGCAGGGGCGGACCGGGCTGCTCAGCGTGCTCGCCCTCGGCATGATCCTGACCGCCGTCGTCACCAGCGTCTTCGGCGTCGTCCAGACGTTCGTCTCCACCACGGTCGGCCAGCGCGTCATGCACGACCTGCGCACCGCCGTCTACGCGCGCCTGCAGCGGATGCCGCTGGCCTTCTTCACCCGCACCCGCACCGGCGAGGTGCAGTCCCGCATAGCCAACGACATCGGCGGCATGCAGGCCACCGTCACCTCCACCGCGACCTCGCTCGTCTCCAACCTGACCGCCGTGATCGCGACCGTCGTCGCGATGCTCGCCCTCGACTGGCGGCTCACACTGGTCTCGCTGCTCCTGCTGCCGGTCTTCGTGTGGATCAGCCGCCGCGTCGGCAACGAGCGCAAGCAGGTCACGACGCAGCGGCAGAAGCAGATGGCCGCCATGGCCGCGACCGTCACCGAGTCCCTCTCGG
The DNA here is from genome assembly GCF_003949955.1 of Streptomyces sp. WAC05292. Classification (NCBI taxonomy): domain Bacteria; kingdom Bacillati; phylum Actinomycetota; class Actinomycetes; order Kitasatosporales; family Streptomycetaceae; genus Streptomyces; species Streptomyces sp. WAC05292. Next base: position 11,565 of record NZ_RPSE01000042.1, on the reverse strand, counting down.
TCAGCGGCATCCTGCTGGGCCGCACCATGGGCCGCGCCGACTCCCTGACCCGCTCCTTCGCCGAGGAGTCGGAGAAGCTCGTCGCGCTCGAAGTGCGGGCCAGCATGGCCGGACGCTGGCGCATGTCGACCATCGGCATCGTCATGGCCGCCATGCCGGCGCTGATCTACTGGGCGGCGGGCATCGCCCTCCAGTCCGGTGCGCCCTCGCTCTCCGTCGGTACGCTCGTGGCCTTCGTGACGCTCCAGCAGGCGCTGTTCCGGCCCGCGGTGAGCCTGCTGTCGACCGGGGTGCAGATACAGACCTCCCTCGCGCTGTTCGCCCGCATCTTCGAGTACCTGGACCTGCCGGTGGAGATCACCGAGCCCGAGCGCCCGGTGCGCCTGGGCCGGGCGCGGGGCGAGGTGCGGCTGGAGGGCGTGGACTTCGCCTACGACGACCGCAGCGGCCCCGCGCTGAAGGGCATCGACCTCACCGTCCCCGCGGGCGGCTCCCTCGCCGTGGTCGGCCCGACCGGCTCCGGCAAGAGCACGCTGAGCTACCTGGTGCCCCGGCTGTACGACGTCACGGGCGGCCGGGTCGCGATCGACGGCGTGGACGTGCGGGACCTCGACTTCGACTCGCTGGCCCGCTCCATAGGCGTGGTCTCCCAGGAGACCTACCTCTTCCACGCCTCGGTCGCGGACAACCTCCGCTTCGCCAAGCCGGACGCCACCGACGAGGAGATCGCCGAGGCGGCGCGCGCCGCCCAGATACACGACCACATCGCGTCCCTCCCCGACGGGTACGACACCCTCGTCGGCGAGCGCGGCTACCGGTTCTCCGGCGGTGAGAAGCAGCGCCTGGCCATCGCCCGGACCATCCTGCGCGACCCGCCCGTGCTCATCCTCGACGAGGCGACGAGCGCCCTCGACACCCGGACGGAGCACGCGGTGCAGCAGGCGATCGACGAGCTCTCGGCGGGCCGGACCACGATCACCATCGCGCACCGCCTCTCGACCGTCCGCGACGCCGACCAGATCGTCGTCCTGGACCAGGGCCGCATCGCCGAGCGCGGCACTCACGACGAACTCATAGCGGCCGGCGGGCGGTACGCGGCCCTGGTGCGGCGGGACCGCGAGACGTCCCGGGCACCCCTGGGGGCGCCCCAGCCCGAGGAGCCCCGCAGAGCCGACGGGTCCGGTGCGTCCGACGGGGAACTCGCCCCCTCCACGCCGGTGAACGTGTGATCGTATGACCGGTGAGGGGGTGTGATGCCGGGAATGCGACGCATGCCGGGTTAGCGTGCCCGCATGCGTCATGAGTACCGTCCGCCACGGCGCCGCTCCCGGCTGACCCGCCGGGGTCGTCTGGCGCTCTTCCTCGGCATGCTGCTCGCCACCGGCGCGCTCATCGCGGTCCCCCTGCTACAGGGCGCCGACGAGACCGCCGAGAAGCCCCGCCACCTCCTGATCCCGGAAGGCCGCCGCGCCCCCCAGGTCTACGCCGACATCGACCGTGTCCTCGGCCTGCCCGCCGGCTCCGCCAAGGCCGCCGCCGCTTCGGCGCGGCTCGACCTGCCCGCGGAGGCGAAGGGAAACCCGGAGGGCTTCCTGTTCCCCGCCACGTACCCGGTCACCTCCCGCACGACCCCCGCCGAACTCCTGACGGCCATGGTCCGCACCGCCAACGAGAAGCTCGCCACCAAGTCCGTCGCCGACGGCGCCCGGGCCCACGGCATGACCCCGTACCAGACGGCCACCCTCGCCAGCATCATCGAGGCCGAGGCCGACTCGGCCGCGGACATGGGCAAGGTCGCCCGGGTCGTGCACAACCGGCTCGCCCGGTCGATGCCGCTCCAGATGGACTCCACCCTGAACTACGCGCTGAACCGGCACACGGTGGACACCAAGCTCAGCGAGACCCGCATCGACAGCCCCTTCAACACCTACCGGCGGCAGGGCCTCCCCCCGACCCCCATCGACAGCCCCGGACTCCAGGCCATGGCCGCGGCGGTCGCGCCCACCCCCGGGAAGTGGCTGTACTTCGTCACCGTCAAACCCGGGGACACGCGCTTCTCGACGACGTACGAGGAGCACCGCAAGCACGTCGCCGAGTTCAACCGGCTCCGCGCCGCCGACGCCGGGACGCGCATGGTGGCCGGCCGCGCCCGGCAGCAGCCCGGACCGCACACCTAGGGCCTGGACGCGGACGCTGCGCTCAGGCGGCCGACGCCGGGACCGGCTCCCCCGTGCGGCCGCCGTCGCCGGCGGTGCCCTCGCGGGCCAGCAGGCGGCGGATCTCCCGGACCGCGGCGCCGCCCGCCCGGTTGGCCCCGACCGTCGACGCCGACGGGCCGTAGCCAACCAGGTGGACCCGCTCGTCCCGGACCGCGCGCGTCCCGTCGAGCCGTATGCCGCCGCCCCGCTCGCGCAGCCGCAGCGGCGCCAGGTGCTCGACCGCCGCCCGGAAACCGGTCGCCCACAGGATCACGTCCGCCTCCAGATGCCGCCCGTCGGCCCAGGCGACACCGGTCGGCGTGATCCGGTCGAACACCGGCTGCCGCTCCAGGACCCCGGAGGCCAGCCCGGCGCGCACGGCCTCGCTCAGGGCGAGCCCGGTCACGCCGACCACGCTCTGCGGGGGCAGGCCGCTCCGTACGCGCTCCTCGACCAGCGCCACCGCGGCCCGCCCCTCGGCCTCCCCGAAGGGCCCCTCGCGGAACACCGGCGGCCGGCGTGTCACCCAGGTGGTCTCCGCGGCCGCCTCCGCGATCTCCAGCAGGTGCTGCACCGCGGAGGTGCCGCCGCCGACCACCACGACCCGGGTCCCGGCGAACGCCTGCGGCCCCGGGTACTGCGCCGTGTGGAGCTGCCGTCCGCGGAAGGACTCCTGGCCGGGGTAGCGCGGCCAGAACGGCCGGTCCCAGGTCCCGGTGGCGCTGACGAGGGCCCGGGCGGACCACGTGCCCGCCGAGGACTCCACGCGAAGCCGCCCATCCCGCCCCTCCCGCACGGCGGTCACGTGCACGGGCCGCCGCACGTCCAGGCCGAACCGCTCCTCGTAGGCGGCGAAATAGGCGCCGATGACCTCGGAGGAGGGGCGCAGCGGGTCGGCGCCCGCCGGCTCCATGCCCGGCAGGGCGTGCAGGCCGTGCACCTTGCCGTAGGTGAGGGAGGGCCAGCGGAACTGCCAGGCCCCGCCGGGGCCCGGCGCGCGGTCCAGTACGACGTGCCCGATCCCGGCCCTGGCGAGGTGGTATGCGGCGGACAGGCCGGCCTGCCCGGCGCCCACGACGACGACGTCCACGTCCCCGCCGGCCGACCCGGCCCGCGCACCGCGCATGATGTCGTTCACCGTTCTGCCAACCGGCGCGCCGGCCGGTATCTTCCCGGCCGGCTCCCGGGCCGGTCAGGTCCGCCGCAGCAGCGCCGGGACCGGCCGCGCGGGCTGGAGCGTCAGCCCGGGGAAGACCGGCACCGGCTCGGGCCCGGTGTCGAGGTGGAAGCGCCGGGCCAGCACCGCCAGCACCAGTGCCGCCTCCACCAGCGCGAACCGCGCCCCGAGGCAGGCCCGCGGCCCGCCGCCGAAGGGGATCCACGCCTGCTCGTCGGCCTGGCCCTCGGCGTCGGCGTCCCACCGCTCCGGCCGGAACGCCTCCGGTTCCGGGAACCACCGGCCGTCGCGGTGCATCGACCAGGGGCTCGTCCACACGGCCGTCCCCGCCGGCACCGCCCGCCCGCCGATCACCGCGCCGTCCCCGGCGACCGCGGAGATCAGCCAGACCGGCGGGTACAGCCGCAGTGCCTCCTTGACCACCTGGCGGGTGAAGGGCAGCCGCTCGTAGTCCTCGTACGCGGGCAGCCGGCCGCCCAGCACCCGGTCGAGCTCCTCCGCCAGCCGCGCCCGCGCCGCGGGCGCCCCCGACAGCAGCTGCCAGGCCCAGGTGAGGGTGGTCGAGGTGGTCTCGTGGCCCCCGATGTACAGGGTGATCGACTCGTCCCGCAGCTCCTTGCGCGTCAGGGGCGCCCCCGTGTCGTCGCGGGCGGCGAGGAGCCGGCTCAGCAGGTCGTCGCGCTCCGTGCCGCCGGCGCGGGCCGCCTCGTGCTCGCGTATGACGTGGTCGATCTCGCGGTCCAGCACGGCGACGGCCTGCCGCAGCCGGCGCCGCCCCGGCGTCTGCACCCACGGCGGCAGGAACAGCGTCACCCCGCGGAACTCCGCGCCGAGCTCCCGCTGGGCCGTGGCCATGGCGGCGCTGATGGGCGCCTCGCGCCCCGCGGCGTCGCTGCCGAACAGGGTGCGCACCGCGATCCGCTGGGTGAGCCCGGCCATCTCCCGGTGCACGTCGATACGATCCCCGTCGGACCAGCCGCGGACGAGCGCGTCCGCGCACTCCACCATCGTCGACGCGTACGAGCGCACCTGGCGGGGCCGCACCGCGGGCTGCACCAGGGCGCGCTTGCGCCGCCACTCCTCCCCGGTCGCCACGACGACGCCGTCCCCGAGGAGCTGGTGGAACGCCCAGCCCAACTCCATCGGCTTGAACGTCTTCTCGACGGAGCCCAGCAGCTCGCCCGCGTGCTCGGGCCGGGAGACCAGCACGTTGCGCTTGGGGCCGAGCGCCCAGGGCACCCAGTCGCCGTGCCCGTCGCGCAGGGACTCGAAGAAGGCCAGGGGGTCGCGGGCGAAGGCCGGCAGGTTGCCCACGAGGGGCCACCGGCGCGGTCCGCGCTCGGTGCCCGGGGGCGTCAGGGTGGCTGTCACGCACGCATCGTGGCAGCGGACGGCCCGCCCCGCCAGATCCCCGCCGGCCCAATCCGGCCCCGTGCGGGGAGGGTTGGGCCGGGACCGCGGTGCCGGCCGGCGGCCCCGGTCAGGGTGTGCGGGCGGCCCGCCCGACCGCCTCCACCAGCGGCAGCAGCCGGTGCGGGACCCGCTCCCGCAGCGCCACCTCCGTACGGGTGCGGACCACGCCCGGGAGGCGGATCAGCCGCTGGATGACGTCCTCCAGGTGCTCGTTGTCGCGGGCCGCGACCCGCGTCAGCAGGTCCCCGCCACCGGTGATCGAGAACGCCTCGATGATCTCGGGAACGGCCGCGAGCGCCTCGCCGACCTCGTCCAGGTGCCCCTGGGTGACCTCGACGTGCACGAACGCCAGCACCGGATGCCCGAGTGCGGCCGGCGACAGCACCGGCCCCGTCCCCGTGATCACACCGGTGCGCTCCAAACGGTCCAGCCTGGCCTGCAGCGTGCCGCGCGCCACCCCGAGGATCCGGGCGTACTCGCGGATGCTGGTACGCGGCTGCTCGATCAGCAGCCGCAGGATGCGGGTGTCGAGTTCGTCCACCGCCATGCGGCGACTGTACCAACGGGCCGCCGCCCGGCCGCGCCCCCCGCCGCGGCCGGTGCATCCGCGCGGACCGGGGCGGCCGAATCCCGTACGGGACCGCGCTGCGGAGGGCTGCCGCGGCGGGGCGGAAGAAGCGGCGGGGACGACGGAAGGAGAACCATGGCCGGCCTGCACTGCCTGGTCACCGGCGCCACCGGCTACATCGGCGGCCGCCTCGTGCCCGAACTCCTCGACGCGGGCCACCGCGTCCGCTGCCTGGCGCGCTCCCCGGAGAAGCTGCGCGACCACCCCTGGGCCGGGCGGGCGGAGACCGTCCGCGGAGACGTGGCCGACGCCGCGTCGGTCGCGGAGGCCATGCGGGGCGTCGACGTCGCCTACTACCTCGTCCACGGGCTGGGCGCCGGATCCGGATTCGAGGACCGCGACCGGGCCGCCGCCCGGATCTTCGCCGACGCCGCCCGCGCGGCCGGCGTCCGCCGCATCGTCTACCTGGGCGGCCTGACCCCCGCGGGCATCCCCGTCGGCGGACTCTCCCCGCACCTGCGCTCCCGCGCCGAGGTCGGCGACATCCTCCTCGACTCGGGGGTCCCCACCACCGTGCTCCGCGCCGCCGTCGTCATCGGCTCCGGCTCGGCGTCGTTCGAGATGCTGCGCTACCTCACCGAGCGGCTGCCGGTCATGGTCACGCCCAGCTGGGTCGGCACCCGCGTCCAGCCGATCGCCGTCCGCGACGTGCTGCGCTACCTCGTCGGCAGCGCCGCCATGCCGCCCGGCGTCAGCCGGGCCTTCGACATCGGCGGGCCCGACGTGGTCACGTACGAGGAGATGATGCACCGCTACGCCGCCGTGGCCCACCTCCCGCCGCGGTTCATCGTGCGGGTGCCGATGCTGACCCCGCGGCTGTCCAGCCACTGGATCGGGCTCGTCACCCCGGTGCCCCGGGCCCTGGCCCGCCCGCTCGCCGAGTCCCTGCGCCACGAGGTCGTCTGCGCCGAGCACGACATCGCCCGCTACGTCCCCGACCCGCCGGGCTCGCCCATCGGCCTCGACGAGGCGCTGGAACTCGCCCTCAAGCAGGTCAAGGAGGCCCGCGTCGCCACCCGGTGGTCCTCCGCCGGCACCCCGGGCGCTCCCAGCGACCCGCTGCCCACCGACCCGGACTGGGCGGGCGGCAGCCTCTACACCGACGCGCGCGAGCGCGACGTGGACGCCTCCCCGGAGGCGCTGTGGCGGGTGGTGGAGGGCATCGGCGGCGAGAACGGCTGGTACTCCTTCCCCCTGGCCTGGGCGGTACGGGGCTGGCTGGACCGGCTCGTCGGCGGCGTCGGGATCCGCCGCGGCCGCCGCGACGCGGACCGGCTGCGGGTGGGGGACTCCCTCGACTTCTGGCGGGTCGAGGAGATCGAGCCGGGCCGGCTGCTGCGGCTGCGCGCGGAGATGCGGCTGCCCGGCCTGGCCTGGCTGGAGATGTACGCCGAGCCGGCCGGCCCCGCCGGAACGCCCGGCGGGGCGAGGGCCCACTACCGCCAGCGCGCCCTGTTCCACCCCCACGGGCTGCTCGGACACCTCTACTGGTGGGGTGTCTCCCCCTTCCACGCCGTCGTCTTCGGCGGGATGGCACGCAACATCGCCCACGCCGCGAGCCGCCTGGAGGCGCAGTCGGCAGCCCCGGCCCGCGCCACCGCATCCGCGGGCGGCGCCCGGGCCGAAGGAGGGGGCGAGGGGAATCCTCCCGGTTCCCCGCACGACCCGGAGCGGAGCCCGAAGCCATGAACGTCGCGGTGGTCCTGTTCACCTCCGACCTGCGCCTGCACGACCACCCGCCGCTGCGCGCCGCCCTGTCGTCCTGCGACCGGGTCGTCCCGCTGTTCGTCCGCGACCGCGCCGTCGACGCCGCCGGCTTCGCCGCGCCCAACCGGCTGGCCTTCCTCGCCGACTGCCTGGCCGGCCTCGACGCCGCCCTCCGGGACCGGGGCGGCCGCCTCGTCCTGCGCTCGGGCGACGTGACCCGCGAGGTATGCGCCCTGGTGAGCGAGTGCGACGCCGACGAGGTCCACATGGCCGCCGGGGTCAGCAACCACGCCCGCGCCCGCGAGGAGCGCCTGCGGGCCGCCCTCGAAGCGGAGGGCCGCCGGCTCTACGTCCACGAGGCGGTCATCACCGCCGCCGCGCCGGGAGCGGTGGTGCCCGCCTCCTCCGACCACTTCGCCGTCTTCACCCCCTACTTCCGGCGCTGGGCCGACCTCCCGCTGCGCCCGCTGCTCGCCGCCCCGCGCACGGTGCCCGTTCCGGACGGGCCCGGCTCGGAGCCGCTGCCCCGCCGCCGGGACGTCGCGGGCGTCTCCCCGGGGCTCGCGACGGGCGGCGAACGCGAGGCGCGGGCCCTCCTGACGCGCTGGCTCCGCAGCGGCGCCGCCCGCTACGAGGAGGTCCACGACGACCTCGCCGCCGACGCCACCTCGCGCCTCTCCCCGCACCTGCACTTCGGCACCCTCTCGCCCACCGAGGCCGTCCAGCGCGCCCGGGCCGCCGGGGGGCCCGGCGCGGACGCCTTCGTCCGCCAGCTGTGCTGGCGCGACTTCCACCACCAGGTGCTGGCCGCCCGCCCCGACTGCGCCTCCCGCGACTACCGGGCGCGCGGAGACCGCTGGCGCACGGGCAGGGACGCGGAGGAGGAGACCGAGGCCTGGAAGGAGGGACGCACCGGCTACCCGGTCGTGGACGCGGCCATGCGCCAGCTGCGCCACGAGGGCTGGATGCACAACCGCGGCCGCCTCCTCGCCGCGAGCTTCCTCACCAAGACCCTGTACGTGGACTGGCGGATCGGCGCCAGGCACTTCCTCGACCTCCTCGTCGACGGCGACCTCGCCAACAACCAGCTCAACTGGCAGTGGGTCGCCGGGACCGGCACCGACACCCGGCCCAACCGGGTCCTCAACCCGGTCCGCCAGGGGCTCCGCTTCGACCCCGAGGGCCGGTACGTGCACCGCTGGGTGCCCGAGCTCGCCCTGCTGCCGGCACCGCAGGTGCACGAGCCGTGGCGGCTCCCGCAGGACGAGCGGGCCCGGTACGACTACCCGGCCCCCGTGATCGGGCTCGCCGACGGGCTCGACCGCTTCCGCCGCGGCCGTGGCTCCGAGTGAACCGCCGAGCCGTATCGTGAGCGAGATGGACGACACGTCCCCCGTACCGCCGGCGCAGCCCGCCCTCCCGCAGGCCGGGGGGCCCGCGGAGGCGCCGCGGGCCGCCCCGCCCGAGGCCGCCCTCAGCACCGGCGCGGTGGCCCGCCGCCTCGGCGTCTCCCCGACGACGGTCCGCTCCTGGGAGCGCCGTTACGCCATCGGCCCGGCCCACCGCGAGGACGGCCGGCACCGCCGCTGGACCCCGCAGGACATCGCCCGCCTGGAGCTGATGTGCAGGCTCACCGCGCAGGGCGTCCCCCCGGCGGAGGCGGCCCGCACCGCGCTCGGCGGTGCCGGCGAGCCGCCCGGTCCTGCCGAGGCGCCGGCTCCCGCTTCGGACGAGGCCCCGGGAGGGCCCGGCGGCGGCCTGCCGCTGGGGCCGGTCCGGCCGGAGTGCCGCGGCCTGTCCCGGGCGGCCGTACGCCTGGACGCGCCGACCGTGGCGGAGCTGCTCGACGCGGCCCTGGCCGAGCACGGCCTCGTCACCGCCTGGGAGGAGGTGATGGCGCCCACCCTGCACGCGGTGGGCCGCAAGTGGGCCACCGCCGGGGAGCGGTATGTGGAGGTTGAGCACCTGCTGTCGTGGCACGTCTCGCAGGCCCTGCACCGGGTCCGGCCGCGGCCCGCACCCCCGCACACCCCGCCCGTCCTCCTCGCCTGCGTTCCCGGCGAGCAGCACACCCTCCCCGTCGAGGCACTGAACGCGGCGCTCGGCGAGCGCGGCATCCCTACCCGCATGTTCGGCGCTGCGCTGCCGGCGGAGGCCCTGCACGACGCCGTGCGGCGCACCGGCCCGCGGGCCGTCGTCCTGTGGGCCCAGTCCCGCGCGACCGCGGACCAGGCGCTCGCCCGGTCCCTGGCCCGCATCGAGTGGGGGCTCCGGGGCGCGCGCACGCAGTCGGCGCTGCTGCTCGCCGGCCCGGGCTGGGGCGCGGGCGCACCCGTGCCGGGCTCGGTGCGGCTGCACGGGTTGCGCTCCGCCGTCGCCGTCATCGCAGCGCAGGCGCCGCCTCCGGCAGGGAGCGCCGCAGCTGGTGCAGCGCCCGGCGCATATGGCTCTTGACCGTCCCCAGCGGCAGCCCCGTGCGGTCGGCGATCTGCACCTGCGTCAAGTCGCCGTAGAACGCCAGCCGCACCACCCGCTGCTGCGCCGACGGCAGCCGGGACAGCTCCCCGAGGACCACCAGCCGGTCCACCGCCTGCTCCGCGACGGGCCGCGGCGCGCCTGACCCGCTGCCCGGGTCCGGCGCCACCCGTGCGGCGGCGGCCGCCGCACGGGCCCGCCGGGTCCGCGCCTCCAGGGCGTCCGCCACCTTGTGGCGGGTGATGCCCGTCAGCCACGCCCCCAGCCCTCCGGGTCCCGGCCGGTAGCGGTGCCGCCCGCGCCAGGCCGCGAGGAACACCTGCTGCGTGACGTCCTCCGCCTCGCGCTCGTCGCCCAGGCTCCGCTGGGCCAGGGCGTGGACCAGGGGCCGCCAGCGCCGGTAGACGGCCTCCATGCACCCCTCGTCACCGGCCGCGAAACCGGTGGCCAACCGCTCGTCGTGCTCCGCTGCATCCATGGACAGAGCCTCTCGGCAGGCGGCCGCGCAAGCCACTTGCATCGTTTCCGCAGCGAATGCGGCGGACCTTGTCTCCTCTGGGAGCCCGCCCCGCGGCGCCGGGCCTGCAGCCCTGCGACCCGCTATCGTCCGGAGGGTGAGCGACCTGCTGCTGGTGAGGCACGGCGAGACCGAGTGGAGCGCCTCCGGGCGCCACACGGGGCGCACCGACATCCCCCTGACCGCCGCGGGCGAGGAGCAGGCCGCCTCGCTCGCCCCCTGCTTCCGCGATCTGAGCACGGCCCTGGTGCTGGTCAGCCCGCTGCGCAGGGCCGTCGCCACCGCGGAGCTCGCCGGCCTGGCGGCGGCTGCCACCGACCCCGACCTGTGCGAGTGGGACTACGGCGGCTACGAGGGCGTCACGACGGCCGACATCCACCGCACCCGGCCGCACTGGTCGCTGTGGACCGACGGGGTCCCGCCCGGCGCCGACGGCCGCCCCGGCGAGGACGCCTCCGGCGTCGGCGCCCGCGCCGACCGGGTCCTGGCCCGCGTCGCGCCCGTCCTGGCCGACGACCGCGGGCCCGCCGTCCTCGTCGCCCACAGCCACTTCCTGCGCGTGCTCACCGCCCGCTACCTCGGCCTGCCGCCGCAGGACGGCCGCCTCTTCCTGCTGCGCACCGCAACCGTCAGCGCGCTCTCCACCGAGCACGGCCTCCCCGTGATCGCCGCCTGGAACACCCGCCCCTGAGGCTGGTCCGTTGGCCCGGTAGTGGCCCGTCCGGGCCCTCCCGGACCAGGCCATTGGCCCAGTGATCAGGGGTCGGGTTGAGCCAACGGGCCTCCGGATGGTTATCTGTGGCCTATCCATGTACTCAGGCGCCGCGCGGCGCCGGGCGGCAACGAGGCCGGTCCCGGAGCGCGGTGCCTTCGCCGTGTCCGCCCGCCCACCACCCCCGGGCCGGCCGCCGGACCGGCGCGCACCACCTTGAGGGGGGCGGCACACCGCCGTGAAGAGGATGTTCACTGCTCCGGATCCGGGGCGTCTGAGACTGCGCAACTCGCTGCGCGCCGTGATCGGCGTCTGCCTGGCCGTGGCCGCGGCCGAGCTGGCGGGGCTCTCCCTCACCGCCTCCATCACCGGCGGCCTCGCGGCGCTGCTGGCCCTGTTCACCGTCCTCGACGCGAGCGTCCGCGCCCAGCGTGTGACGACCGCCCTGCTGCCCGTCGCCGGCTTCCCCGTCCTGGCCCTGGCCACCACGCTGCACGGCATGCCGGCCGTCCGCGACGCGGCCTTCCTCGCCGTCGTCCTCGCCGGGGTCTACGCCCGCCGGTGGGGGCCGCGCGGGCACGCCCTCGGCATCTTCGCGTTCATGATGTTCTTCGTCACGCAGTTCCTGCACGCGCTGCCCGCGCAGCTGCCCGAGCTGTACGCGGCCGTCGGGCTCGCGCTGCTCGCCGCCGGCGCCGTTCGCTTCCTGCTGTGGCCGATCGAGCGGCGCACCCCGCC
>NZ_RPSE01000429.1:0-5105 GCF_003949955.1 Streptomyces sp. WAC05292 | reverse complement strand
CCACCCGCACCCCCAAGCGCGGTCGCCGGTGGACCGGCCGGTCCCCTCTCCCCCCGACCCTTCAGGGAGCAGACATGCAAGAACCGGAACCGACACAGCGGCATCACGGAAGGAACCTGCTGATCGCGACGTCGATCGGCGCGCTCATCGCCGGCGGCTTCATGGTCAACGCCTCCGCCGGCCAGCCTTCGGCCGCGCCCGCAGCCGCCGGCACGGCCGTGGCGCAGCTGGCGCAGCCCGGGGCCGAGCTCGGCACCGCGAACGCCAGCGGCGACGCCTCGCAGGCGGCGTCGGCCGGCGAGCGCCGGGTGTGCGCCGACGGCGCCGGCTGGATGAGGCTGCGCTTCGCGGAGCTGACGCTCCGCGGCAGCGACACGGTCACCCTCGCCGGCTCCTCCGGGGACACGTACACGCTGGACTCCACACACGCCACCGGCAAGGAGTTCTTCACCCGCGCGTTCAACGGCGGGTGCGTGACGGTCACGCCGAAGCTGTCCCAGACCGGCAGCCGCTACTCCATCACCGGCTACCAGTCCGGCAAGGAGGCGCTGGCCAATGCCTCCGTCAGGGTCGCGGCGGTCGGCGACATCTGCGGCGACGCCTGCAACCAGACCGCCCCCCTGGTGAGCACCATGGCCCCCGCGGCCGTGATCACCGCCGGGGACAACGCCTACGACTCCGGCAAGCTGTCCGAGTTCAACGGCGCCTACGACAAGAACTGGGGCAAGTTCAACTCGATCGTCCACCCCTCCCCCGGCAACCACGAGTACAAGACATCGGGTGCACAGGGCTACTTCGACTACTACCAGGGCAAGGGCGTCCAGACCGGCGACCGCGACAAGGGCTACTACAGCGTGGACGTCGGCGACTGGCACCTGGTGTCGCTGAACTCCAACATCAGCTCGGGCGCCGGCAGCGCACAGGAGAGGTGGCTGCGCGCCGACCTCGCGGCCAGCACGAAGCCGTGCACGATGGCCTACTGGCACCACGCCCGCTTCTCCTCCGGCGACCACGGCGACAGCAGTGGCACGGCGCCCCTGATGAAGGCGCTGACCGACTTCAAGGCGGACGTGGCGGTCTGGGGCCACGACCACCACTACGAGCGGTTCGCACCCGCCCTGTCCAACGGGACGAGGGACACCGCCAACGGCATACGGTCGTTCGTGATCGGCACCGGCGGGCGGGCCCTCTACAGCAGCCGCAGCACCTCGGCCGGGCCGTCCGAGGTGTTCAACAACAACACCTACGGTGTCGGGCAGTTCGACCTGACCTCCACCGGCTACTCGTTCTCCTTCAAGCCGGTCGCCGGCCGCACCTTCACCGACTCGGTCAGCGGGACCTGCCACGCGAAGGGCGACAACCCGGGCCCCACCCCCACCCCCACGCCGACGCCGACCTCGACGGCCTCGCCCACGCCGGGCCCCGAGGGCCCGGTGCAGTCCGGGGCGACGTACCAGCTGGTCAACGCCAAGTCCGGGAAGGCGCTGGACAACCCCGGCAAGACGACCGAGGGCGCCCAGCTGGTGCAGTGGACCGCCGGCAACTACAGCAACCAGAAGTTCACCGCCACCCGGAACACCGACGGCACCTACCAGCTCAAGGTGAAGAACAGCGGCCTGTGCGTCTCGGCCGCCCCCGGGTCCACCAGTGACGGGGCAGCGGTCCAGCAGCGCGCCTGCGGCTCGGCAGCGGAGCAGAAATGGAGGATCACCGCTTCCGGAGGCGGGCTCGCGGCGGCCGCGCAGCACAGCGGCAAGTGCCTCGACGTCTCGGGCGGCTCGACCTCGGACGGCGCCCGCATCGTCCAGAACACCTGTGACGGGCGCAGCAGCCAGCAGTGGAGGTTCAACACGGCCACCTGACGCCCGCCGCAGTCCCACCCCGCCCTGACCCCTCCTCCGCCGGAGCGTCCCGATGTACCTGTCACAGGCCAGAGCCACCGACCCGAGCCGCGACGCCGCGGCCAGGACCCCCGGGGGGTCCCCGCCCCCCGGGGGCACCGCGAGAGCGCGGGTTCCCGCCGCCGTCGTCGCCCTCGGACTGGTCAGCCTCGTCACGGACGCTTCGGCGGAGATGGTCACGGCGATCCTGCCGATGTACCTGATGTACGGCCTGGGCATCGGCTACCTGCAACTCGGCGCCCTGGACGGCCTCCACACCGGCGCCACCGCCCTGTTCCGGATCGGCGGCGGGTACGCCGCCGACCGGTTCGGGCGCTCCAAGGCCGTCGCCACCTCCGGATACGCGCTCTCCGCCCTCACCAAACTCCTCTTCCCCGCGGTGGGGTCGGCTCCGGCGGTCGGCGCGCTGGTGGCGGCCGACCGCATCGGCAAGGGCATCCGTACCGCGCCCCGCGACGCACTGATCACCGCCGCGGTGCCCGAGGAAGACCTGGGCCGGGCCTTCGGGGTCCACCGGGCGATGGACACCTGCGGGGCCCTCCTCGGGCCGCTGATCGCCTTCGCCGTGCTCCTCGCCGTACCCGGCGGGTACGACACGGCGTTCCTGGTCAGCTTCTGCCTCGCCGCCGCCGGGGTCGTGGTCATCGTGGCATTCGTCCGCCGCGGCCCGGCCCCCGCGCCCCGCGAACGCGGTCTCGGCCTGCGCGGACGCCTCGCCTGCCTGCGCACCCCGGCCCTGCGGCGCTGCACCCTGGCGGCGGCGCTGCTGGGCCTGCTCACCGTCGGCGACATGTCGTTCTACGTGGGCCTGCAGCACCGCCTGGACGTGCCGGCCCAGGCCCTGCCGCTCCTGCCCATCGGCACGGCCCTCGTGTTCATGACGGCCGCGGTGCCGGTGGGCGTCCTCGCCGACCGCATCGGCCGGTGGCCGCTGTTCCTCGGCGGCCACCTGTCGGCGCTCGCCGCGTACATGTTCCTCTGGCTGGCCCCGTTCACCGGCTGGGCGGCCACCGCCGTCGTCCTCTGCCTGTACGGCCTCTTCTACGCCGCCACCGACGGCGTCCTGATGGCGTACGTCGCCCCGCTCATCCCCCCGGCGGCACGTACGACCGGCCTCGCCGTCGTGCAGACCGCGCAGTCCCTCGCCCGGGCCGCCGGCGCGCTCGCCTTCGGCGCCGCCGCCGCGTTCGGCGGCCTCGGCACCGCCTTCGGCCTGTTCGGCTGCACGTTCCTGGCCGTGGTCGCCGCCGCCGCCCTGATCCACCGACCCGGGAAGGCCTGATGAACGCCATCCGCACCGCGGGCGCAACCGCCCTCGTCGTCGCCCTGCTCGGCTCCGCCGCGGTCACCGTCGCCTGGCGGGGCGCCGCAGCCGACACCAGCACCGGGGAGCTGCGGCTCGGCGCACCGGGCACGCTCGTCACCGTGGACGCCAAGGGCCACCGGGTGCGCCAGACCACCCGGGACGGCAAGGAGCTCGCCACCGGGCCGGACTGCCGCCGGGCCGCGGTCGCCGCCGGAACCCTGGTCTGCCTGCAGGGGCTTCCCGGCCCGTTCTCCTCGGAAGTGCGCGTCTACCGCTCGGGGAAGGCGGAGCCGGAGGTGACCCTGCCCGTGTGGGGCAACCCGAGCAGGGCGCGGGTCTCCCCCTCCGGCCACCTGGTCGCCTGGACGGTCTTCCGCTCCGGTGACTCGTACGCCGCCTCCGGGCAGTTCTCCACCACGGCCGGCATCTACGACCTGCGCGACGGCAGCCACTACGGATCCCTGGAGGACTTCGCCGTCTTCGTCGACGGCGAGCGCTCCCAGTCGCAGGACATGAACTTCTGGGGCGTCACCTTCGCCGGCGACGACCGGACCTTCTACGCGACCATGGCGGCGAACGGGCGCACCCACCTCGTGCGGGGCGACCTCTCCACCCGCGAGCTGCGGGCGCTGCGCACGAACGTGGAGTGCCCGTCGCTGTCGCCCGACGAACAGCGCATCGCGTACAAGAAGAAGGTGGGCGACCACTGGCAACTCCACGTGCTGGACCTGGGGACGGGCGCCGACACGCCGCTCGCCGCACCGGCAGGCGTCGACGACCAGGCCGCCTGGCTGGACAACGGCACCGTCGCCTACGGCAGGGCCGACCACGGCAAGCCCTTCGTCTACACGGTGCCGGCCGACGGATCCGGGGAGCCGGTCAAGCTGGTCGAGGGCAGCTCCCCGACGGTGGCCACGGCCGTGCGCTGACGTCCGCGCCCCTCGCCGTCCACCGGGCGGCGGGCGTCGCGGCCGCGCCGCCGCGGTCGCTGCCCGCCTGCCCGCTCGCTCGCCGCACACGAACGCACCCGTCCAGGCCTCGCCCCCGGCAGGCCGTCCCGTGAGGAACGCCCCCGAGCATGCACCGTTACCCGCGCACCGCCGCCCCGGCCCTGGCCGTCCACCCCCTGCCGCCCTTCGAGAGCGCGCACCAGACGGCGCTCCTCTTCCCGCCGCCCGCCGCGGCGCGGCTTTCACCCGCGCCCGGCCGGCCGCGGGAGTGGCGGCGCAGACCTGCGGCGGGTGGCGGTACGCCGGACTTCGCCGCGCTCTTCGCCCGTCGGGCCCGGCCGTGGAGCGCGGAGGACCACCGGGCGGGCGGCTGGGGGCTGACGCCCCGCACCGCCCACCTTCTCCACACGGCGCTGGTCGTCCTCGCGGACCAGGCCTACGACGACGCGCTCCACCTGGCGGACCGCTTCCTGCCCGATGCCGACTCCGCCGCGCTGGAGGTCTTCCACCGGCTGCCCCCGCACACGTGGGCGGCGGACGGCCTGTGGCGGCGGCGGATGGCACGCGCCTTCGACGACCTGGCCGGCGACCTGGCCGACGGGCACCGGCCGACCCCCACCTGCACGGCCGAGGAGACGGCCCTTCAGCTGGCCGTCGAGGACGCCCCCATGCACCTGGAGGTCCTCCGCGACGAGGCCGAGCACCACGCGCTCCCGGAGCACGAGGACGACTACGGCCACTCCCGCCTGCTGGTCGGGCACCGGGACGCTCCGCTGCCCTGCCCCGCCGCGTGCACCGGCGTGCAGCACCCCCGCCCCGCACCGATGACGGCCCCGGCCGCGGGCGCGGGCACCCGCTGCCGAGCGGCCTGGTTCACCCCGTTCGACGACCGGCACACGAGGGACCCCGGACGCGGCTTCCGGCGGTAGGCCCCCCTCGGCCTCACCG
>NZ_RPSE01000428.1:0-5107 GCF_003949955.1 Streptomyces sp. WAC05292 | reverse complement strand
TGATCCCCCCGCCCGGACCGAACCGGCCCCGCCGTACGGCCCGGCCGACACCGAGCGCTGGGTCCCGGAGCCCGACAAGCGCCCCGGCCGGACCGCCTTCCAGCGCGACAGGGCCCGCGTCCTGCACTCCGCCGCGCTGCGCCGCCTCGCCGGCAAGACCCAGGTCGTCACCCCGGGCAGCCGCTCGTACGACTGGGACGCCAGCCCCCGCACCCGCCTGACGCACTCGCTGGAGTGCGCCCAGGTGGGCCGCGAGCTCGGCGCGGCGCTCGGCTGCGACCCGGACCTCGTCGAGGCGGCCTGCCTCTCCCACGACATGGGCCACCCCCCGTTCGGGCACAACGGCGAGGAGGCCCTCAACGAGTTCGCCGCGGACTGCGGCGGCTTCGAGGGCAACGCCCAGTCGCTGCGCCTGCTGACCCGGCTGGAGCCCAAGCGGTTCACCGCCGACCCGGAGACCGGCGCCCCCGTCAGCGTCGGGCTCAACCTCACCCGGGCCAGCCTGGACGCGGCGACCAAGTACCCGTGGCCGCGCGGCGGCCACCCCGCCGACCCGGACTCGGTGAAGTTCGGGGCGTACGAGGACGACCTGCCCGTCTTCGAGTGGCTTCGGCGCGGCGCCCCCGCCGACCGCAAGTGCTTCGAGGCGCAGGTCATGGACTGGTCGGACGACGTCGCCTACTCCGTCCACGACTTCGAGGACGGCCTGCACGCCGGGCACGTCGACCCCAACCTCCTCTTCGCCGAGCCCGAGCGCTCGGCGATCGCCAGCGTCGCCATCGGTCGTTACGTGCCCGCCGGCACGGACCCGCAGGAGCTGCTGGAGGCTCTGGACCGGCTGATGGAGCAGGAGTGGTGGCCGCACGGTTACGACGGCTCGGCCGTCGCCCAGGCCCGCCTGAAGGACGCGACGAGCCAGCTGATCGGCCGGTTCTGCCTGGCCGCCGAGGGCGCGACGAGGAAGGCGTACGGCTCCGGCCGGCTGACCCGGTACGCGGCCGAGCTGGTCGTCCCCCGTGAGGCCCGCAACGAGTGCGCGGTCCTCAAGTCGGTCGCCGACCTGTACGTGATGCAGCGCGCCGAGCAGGAGCGGCTGCGGGCCGAGCAGCGCATCGTCCTGGCCGAACTCGCGGAGTCGCTGCTGGCCCGCGCGCCCGACGGGCTCGATCCGCAGTTCCGGGCGATCTTCGACGCAGCCCCGGACGACCGGGGGCGCAAACGCGCGGTCATCGACCAGATCGCCTCCCTGACCGATGCCTCCGCGCGCTCCCTGCACGCCAGGCTCACCCTGCGCACGCGCCGCACCGCGGGGTGATCCGATCGGGCCACTCCCCCTTCACGCGGCCCGCTCGGTGCGGGACCCTCGCAGGTGCTCGCAAGTGGCGCTGAGGTTATGAGGAGGCATCAGGTGGTCGACGCACACAGGACGTTCGTCATCGTCGGCGCGGGACTGGCCGGGGCCAAGGCGGCGGAGGCGCTGCGGTCCGAGGGGTTCAGGGGGCGGGTGATCCTGATCGGTGACGAGCGCGACCACCCGTACGAGCGGCCGCCGCTCTCCAAGGGCTACCTCCAGGGCAAGGAGGAGCGCGACAGCGTCTTCGTCCACGAGCCGTCCTGGTACGCGCGCGCCGACATCGAGCTGCACCTCGGCCAGCCCGCCGTGCACCTGGACCGGGCCGCCCGCAAGGTGGTCCTCGGCGACGGCACGGCCGTGCACTACGACAAGCTGCTGCTGGCCACGGGCGCCGAGCCGCGCCGCCTCGACGTCCCCGGCACGGGCCTGGCCGGCGTGCACCACCTGCGCCGGCTGTCCCACGCCGAGCGGCTGCGCGGCGTCCTGGCGACCCTGGGCAGGGACAACGGGCACCTCCTGATCGCGGGCGCCGGCTGGATCGGCCTGGAGGTCGCGGCGGCGGCCCGCGGGTACGGGGCGGAGGTGACCGTGGTGGAGCCGCTGGCGACACCGCTGCACGCGGTGCTCGGCCCGGAGATCGGCCGGCTCTTCGGCGACCTGCACGCCGAGAACGGCGTCCGCTTCCACTTCGGGGCGCGGCTGACCGAGATCGTCGGCCAGGACGGGATGGTGCTGGCCGTCCGGACCGACGACGGCGAGGAGCACCCGGCGCACGCGGTGCTCGCCGCGATCGGGGCCGCGCCGCGCACCGCCCTGGCCGAGGCCGCCGGGCTGGCGCTGGTGGACCGGGAGCACGGCGGCGGCATCGCCGTGGACGCCTCGCTGCGCACCTCCGACCCCGACATCCACGCCGTCGGCGACGTGGCGGCCGCCCACCACCCCCTGCTGGGGACGCGGCTGCGGGTGGAGCACTGGGCGAACGCCCTCAACGGCGGCCCGGCCGCCGCGCGGGCGATGCTGGGACAGGAGGTCTCGTACGACAGGGTGCCGTACTTCTTCTCGGACCAGTACGACGTCGGCATGGAGTACTCGGGATACGCCCCGGTGGGCGGCTACGACCAGGTCCTGATCCGCGGCGACGCGGCCCGGCGCGAGTTCATCGCCTTCTGGCTGTCGCAGGGCCGGGTGCTCGCCGGGATGAACGTCAACGTGTGGGACGTCGCCGGCCACATCCAGGCCCTCATCAGGTCGAAGGCGGTCGTCGACCGCGAGGCCCTGGCGGACCCGTCCGTCCCGCTGGCCTCCCTGGTTCCGGGCGAGGGCGCCTGAGGGATTCGCGGCTCCCCGCCGTAGACTTCACGGGTGGCAGGACGGATCAACGACGACGACGTGAAGGCGGTACGGGACGCGGTCCCGATCGACGCCGTGGTCTCCGACTACCTCCAACTGCGCAACGCGGGCGGCGGCAACCTCAAGGGCCTGTGCCCCTTCCACGACGAGAAGTCCCCGTCCTTCCAGGTCAGCCCGAGCAAGGGGCTCTACCACTGCTTCGGCTGCCAGGCGGGCGGGGACACCCTCGACTTCGTCATGAAGATCGACCACCTGTCGTTCTCGGAGGCGGTCGAGCGGCTGGCGGCCCAGGCCGGCATCACCCTGCGCTACGAGGAGGGCGGCTACACCGCGGGCACCAGCGGCCGCGGCGAGCGGATCCGGCTGGTCGAGGCCCACAAGGCCGCGGCGCAGTTCTACATCGACCAGCTGGGCGGCCCGGAAGCGGAGATCGCCCGCCGCTTCCTGGCCGAGCGCGGCTTCGACCAGGCCGCGGCCGAGCACTTCAGCGTGGGCTACAGCCCGGCCGGCTGGGACCACCTGACGCGCTTCCTGCGCGGCCGCGGCTTCACCGACCGCGAGCTGATCACCTCGGGCCTCGCCCAGGACAGCCGCAGCGGCAAGCCCATCGACCGCTTCCGCGGCCGCCTGATGTGGCCGATCCGCGACATCAGCGGCGAGGTCGTCGGCTTCGGCGCGCGCAAGCTCCGCGACGACGACAACGGCCCGAAGTACCTGAACACGCCGGAGACGCCGATCTACCGGAAGTCCCAGGTCCTGTACGGCATCGACCTGGCCAAGAAGGAGATCGCGAAGACCTCGCGGGCCGTCGTCGTCGAGGGCTACACCGACGTGATGGCCTGCCATCTGGCGGGCGTGACGACCGCCATCGCGACCTGCGGCACGGCGTTCGGCGGCGACCACGTCAAGATCCTGCGCCGGCTTCTGATGGACAACGCCACCGCCGAGGTGATCTTCACCTTCGACGGCGACGCGGCCGGTCAGAAGGCCGCGCTGCGCGCCTTCGAGGACGACCAGAAGTTCGCCGCGGAGACGTCGATCGCGATCACGCCCGGCGGCATGGACCCCTGCGACCTGCGCCTCGCGCAGGGCGACGCGGCGGTGGCGTCGCTGGTGGAGTCGCGGACGCCGCTGTTCGAGTTCGCGCTGCGGCACATCGTCTCCCGGCACAACCTGGAGAACCCGGCCGGCCGGGCGGCCGCCCTCGACGAGGCGGCACCGGTCGTCGCCAACATCAAGAACATCGCCATCCAGCACGAGTCGGCGGTGCAGCTGGCGGGCATGCTCGGCATCCGCGACGAGCAGTTCGTGGTGAAGCGGGTCGCGCAGCTCGCCCGCTGGGCCCGCGAGCGCGGCAGCCGGCCGAACGGCGGCGGCCCCGGTCCGAAGCCGACCGCGCCCGGGCGCCCGTACGAGGCCGCACCCGCGCCGGCGGCTCCCGCCGGCGGACCCGCGCTGAACCTGCGCAGCCCCGCGCACCGAACCGAGCGCGAGCTGCTCAAGCTGGCGCTGCAGCGCCCGGAGCTGGTCTCGCCCGCGTTCGACGCGTACGGGGTGGACGAGTTCACCGCCCCGCCGTACGCGGCGGTCCGGCAGGCCGTCCAGGACGCGGGCGGCGCCGGTGTCGGCGGGGACGGCTACCTGGCCCGGGTCCGGGAGGCCGCGCCGAACGACACGGTCCGCGCCCTCGTCACCGAACTCGCCGTGGAGGCCATCCACTCCAAGACGGTGGACGAGGTGTACGCCGGCGTCCAGCTGGTCCAGGTCCGGCTGCGCGCGGTCGACCGCCGGGTCCACGAGATCACGGGCACCATGGTCCGCATGGGCCCGCACGCGCCGCCGGAGCAGCTGGCGGCCGTGCAGGAGGAGCTGTGGGTGCTCCAGCAGTACGCGCAGCGCCTGCGCAACCGCGGTGCCGAAGCCCTGTGAAGCCCGCTGTCAGCGGCTGAGCCAGTCCCCGCCCGGTATCGGGGTGCCCGACTCCCGCAGGCGCCGGGCCAGCGGCGGGGCCGCCAGGTACACCCAGGCCGGGGTGCGGGTGCCGTCGGGGCGGAGCGCGTCGCAGCGGACCCGGTCGTAGAGGTTCCGCGGCAGTCCGGGGCCGTGGTACTCCTCCAGCCGGTCCAATTCGGCCAGCAGGACCCCGTACGCGCCCGGCGCCGCCGTGATCAGCGCCCCGACGACGTGGGCCGCGCCGGCCCCGGGGTGCCGGACGGCGTACGGGTAGCCCGGGCCGTCGTACAGCTCGGCGCCGGGCAGCCGGGCCGGCTCTTCGGCCGCGGTGCGGCCGCGCAGGAACGCCGCGTGGTTGGCCTCGCCGGGGCGCAGGGTCCCGTACACGAAGAACGGCAGCTCGGCGGGGGTGGCCGGCAGGCGGACCGCGTGCGGGTCCTCGGGCCGGGC
>NZ_RPSE01000427.1:0-5158 GCF_003949955.1 Streptomyces sp. WAC05292 | reverse complement strand
GGCGCGGCGGGGCGGGCGGCGGCGGTCCCCCTCGGCGGCGGCCGCCGGGTGACCGTCCTCGCGTTCGGGATGCCGTCCAGCGGCATCCCGCCCGAGTGGGCGGCGACCGGCCGCCGGGCGGGGGTGGCGTACGTGGACACGCCGGGCGGTCCGGCCGCGCGCGCCCTCGCCCGCCGGGTCCGGGAGGAGAAGCGGCCGGGGGACATCGCGGTGGTGTCGGTGCACTGGGGGTCGAACTGGGGGTACGGGGTCCCCGACGGCCGGGCCGCGTTCGCCCGGGCCCTGGTCGACGCCGGCGCTGACGTCGTGCACGGCCACTCCTCCCACCACGCGCGGCCGCTGGAGCTGTACCGGGGGAAGCTGATCCTGCACGGCTGCGGCGACTTCGTCGACGACTACGAGGGCATCGGAGGCTACGAGCGCTACCGCGACGACCTGCGCCCGCTGTACCTGGCCGCGCTGGACCCGGAGACGGGGCGGCTGGAGAGCCTGCGCATCACCGTGTTCCGGCCGCTCGCCCTGCGGCTGTACCGGGCCCCCGCGGAGGACGCCGCCTGGCTGCGGGAGCTGCTGGAGCGCACCGGCCGGGGGCTGCGTACGGCGGGCGCAGGCGAGGGCGGGAGCACGGGCGGGGGCGGGGATCCGGCGTCCTGGACGTTCGTACCGGTGTGAGCACGCCCAAGTGGTCGGCGGCCGAGGCGACTTGGCGGGCGTGTGGTCCTCGGCCGGCCGGCCGCGGTGGCTGGCGGGCCTGCTGTCGCCGAAGGCGGCGGGCGGGCACACTGATCGCGACCGGAAGCGAATCCGAGGAGTGGCCGTGCCCGTGCGCCCCGTACCGATCATCATCGACTGCGATCCGGGGCACGACGACGCCCTCGCGATCATGCTGGCGGCGGGTGATCCGAGCGTCGACCTGCTCGCCGTCACGACGGTCGCGGGCAACCAGACCCTCCCGAAGACCACGCTGAACGCGCTGCGGGTGTGCACGGTCGCCGGGATCACCGGGGTGCCGGTCGCCGCGGGCTGCTACCGGCCGCTCGTGCAGCCGCTGGCTGTGGCGGCCGACGTGCACGGCGTGTCGGGCCTCGACGGGCCGGGCTTCCCGGAGCCCTCGGTGGCCACCGTGCCCGAGCACGCCGTGGACCTCATCCACCGGATCCTCGCCGAGCACCCCGAGCCGGTGGTGCTCGTCCCGACCGGCCCGCTGACCAACATCGCGCTGCTGCTGACCCGCCACCCCGGGGACGCCGGCCGGATCCGGGAGATCGTCCTCATGGGCGGTTCGGCGGGGCGCGGCAACCGCACGCCGTCCGCGGAGTTCAACGTGCTGACCGATCCGGAGGCAGCGGACATCGTCTTCCGCAGCGGGGTGCCGCTGACGATGTGCGGGCTGGACGTGACGCACCAGGCGCTGGCGACGCCCGAGGTGGTGTCCCGCTTCGCGGGGATGGGGACGCCGCTCGGCGACGTCTGCGCGGGGCTGCTGACGTTCTTCGCGGGCACCTATCGCGAGCTGTACGGGTTCGCGCATCCGCCGCTGCACGATCCGGTGGCGGTGGCCCGGGTGATCGACCCGGGGATCGTGGGGTGCGTCGACGCGAACGTCGTGGTGGAGCTGTCCGGCCGGTACACGCGGGGCGCCACGGTGGTGGACCTGCTCGGGCAGACCGGCCGGCCGGTGAACGCGCGGGTGGCGACGACCCTGGACGCCGACCGGTTCTGGGACCGGGTCGTCGCCGCCGTCGGCGCGCTCGGGGCCGACTGACAGAGGCTGCCTAGGCCAGCGAGATGCTGTCCCCGTCGACGGTGATCCTGGCCGGGGCCAGCGGGCGGGTGGCGGGGCCGCCGGCGACCGAGCCGTCGGAGACCTTGAACAGGCTCTGGTGGCAGGGGCAGACGATGTTGCCGTCGGAGACCGAGGCGACCGAGCAGCCCTGGTGGGTGCAGGTCGCGGAGAACGCCTTGAACTGGCCGGCCGTGGGCTGGGTGACGACGACCTTGCGGTCCTTGAACACCTTGCCGCCGCCGACCGGTATGTCGGAGGTCCGGGCGAGCGTGCCGCCTCCCCCTGCCCCCGGGCCGCCCGCCGCGGGGTCCCCGGCGGGCGGGGCGCCCTGGGCGCCGGAGGCGTCCGGGGCCGGGGAGCCTCCGTCGCCGCCGCAGGCCGTCAGTGCGGCGCCGGCGAGCGTGGCGGCGCCCGCCGCGAGGACCGTGCGCCGGCGTGTCGTGTCGCCCATGACCGTTCTCCTTCTCGTCCCGTGAGCAGGCCGGGGCATCGTCTGCCTCCCCGGTCTCAGGAGGTACACGCCTGGCGGGCGCGGGCGGTTCACCGGACGGCAGGGGAACATGCGGTCGGGCGGTGTCCGGTGGTCAGCCCGCCTCCTCCGGCAGCGTGTCGTGGACGGTGAACAGCGTCCCCGCCCCGGTGATCTCGAACAGCCGGGCCACCGCGGGCCGGATCCCGGCGAGTTCCAGCGTGCTGCCCGCGGCCTGCGCGTCCATCCGCCCCCGGAGCAGGGTGTTGAGCCCGGTGGAGTCGCAGAACTCCAGGCCGGTGCAGTCCACCAGGACCCGTTCGGCGCCCCCGGCGAGTGCCTGCCCGATCGCGTCCCGCAGCGGCTGCGGCCCGTCGTGGTCCAGTTCCCCGGACAGGGCCACGACCGCGATCGGTCCCCTCCGGCTCAGCTCCGCGGTGAAGCCGTGCCCGCCGCCCCCGCCCGTCCCGTGCGCGTCTGCTGCCATGCGGTCCTCAGGCCTCCCTCCGGGGCCGAGCAGGACCCATCCGGGCCCGTTTCCGCGGGCGTCGGCCCCTGCGGGCGACCATACGCCGCCGCACCCCCGTCCGCGGTGGCACCGCGCGCCGCGTTGCGCCGGTGTGCCCCGCCGGGCAGGGTCGAGGCCTGCCCGCCGAGGCCTGCCTCCCAGGCCGACGACCCGAGGAGCCGACATTGCCGATCGCCACGGTGAACCCCGCGACGGGTGAGACGGTGCGCACCTTCGAGCCGATGGGGGCGGAGGCCGTGGAGCGGTGTCTGGACGACGCCGTGCGGGCTTTCGCCGTCCATCGCAGGACCGGCTTCGCCGAGCGGGCGGAGCTGCTGCTGCGGGCCGCGGACCTGCTGGAAGCGGACAACGAGGACATCGCACGGACGATGACGGAGGAGATGGGGAAGCCGCTGGCGGCCGCCCGCGCCGAAGCCGCCAAGTGCGTGAAGGCGATGCGCTGGTACGCGGCGAACGCCGAGTCCCTCCTGGCGGACGAGGTGCCGGATGCCGCCGACGTCCGTGACAGCGGGGCCGCCTCCGTGCGGACCCGCTACCGGCCGCTGGGGGTGGTGCTCGCGGTGATGCCGTGGAACTTCCCGCTGTGGCAGGTGGTGCGGTTCGCGGCGCCCGCTCTGATGGCCGGCAACACCTGCCTGCTCAAGCACGCCTCGAACGTCCCCCAGACGGCTCTGTACCTGGACGGGCTGTTCGAACGGGCCGGGTACCCGCGGGGCTGCTTCCAGACCCTTCTGATCGGCTCGGGTGACGTGGAGGCGGTGCTGCGCGACCCCCGGGTCGCGGCGGCGACGCTGACGGGCAGCGAGCCGGCCGGCCGGGCGGTGGCCGCGGCGGCCGGCGACGAGGTGAAGAAGACGGTCCTGGAACTGGGCGGCAGCGACCCGTTCGTCGTCATGCCGTCCGCCGACCTCGACCGGGCCGTCAGGACGGCGGTGACGGCGCGGGTGCAGAACAACGGGCAGTCCTGCATCGCCGCCAAGAGGTTCATCGTGCACGCGGACGTGTACGACGAGTTCGCGGAGCGGTTCCGCGCCGCGATGGCCGCGCTCAGCGTCGGCGATCCGATGCTGGAGGGCACCGACGTGGGCCCGCTCGCCACCGAGCAGGGACGCGCCGACCTGGAGGAGCTCGTCGACGACGCGGTGGCCGCCGGGGCGGAGGTCCTGTGCGGCGGGCGACGGCCGCCGGGGCTGGAGCGGGGCTGGTACTACGAGCCGACGGTCCTCGCCGGGATCACCCCGGGCATGCGCATCGACCAGGAGGAGACGTTCGGGCCGGTGGCCACCCTGTACCGGGTGGCGGACCTCGACGAGGCGGTGGAGCGGGCCAACCACACGCCGTTCGGGCTCAGCTCGAACGTGTGGACGCGCAGCGAGGAGGACGTCGACCGGTTCGTCCGCGACCTGGAGGCCGGAGGCATCTACGTCAACGGCATGACCGCCTCGCATCCCGCCCTGCCGTTCGGCGGCGTGAAGCGCTCCGGCTACGGGCGGGAGCTGTCGGGGCACGGCATCCGCGAGTTCTGCAACGTCACCACGGTGTGGCAGGCGGCGGACTGACCCCGGGGCGCCGGTCGCGGCCCGGCGCCGCCGGCGGGGTTCTGCCGATGTGCTGAACCCTGCCGCCCGGAGGCGTCGCCGGCCCGCCGAGGGGGGACGCAGCACGGGTGAGCCCTCTCGAACTGCGCCTGCGCGCGGCCCCCGGCCGGCCCTCGGGGCCCCGGCGGGCGGTTCTCGCCGGCTGCGTCGGCAACCTCGTCGAGTGGTACGAGTTCGGCGTCTACGGCTGCCTGGTCACGGTCATCGCGGAGAACTTCTTCGCACCGGCCGGGGGCGGTGCGGGCGGCGCCGCCGCCCTCGTCACGACGTACGCCTCGTTCGCCCTCGCCTTCTTCTTCCGCCCGGTCGGCGCCCTGCTGTTCGGGCGGATCGGCGACCGGGTCGGGCGGCGGCAGGCACTCATCGCGGCTGTGAGCCTGATGACGGCGGCGACCACGGCGATCGGGCTGCTGCCCACGCGCGCCTCGGTCGGCGCCGCCGCCCCGCTGCTGCTGACGTTCCTGCGGGTCCTCCAGGGGCTTTCCGCCGGGGGCGAGTTCGGCGGAGCGGTGTCGCTGATGACGGAGCACGCGCCGCCGGGGCGCCGCGGCCTGGGCGGCGCCTGGCAGTCGTTCACCGTCGCGCTCGGCCTGCTGGCCGGTGCCTGCACGGCCGCGGCGCTGGCCTGGGCGCTGCCCGCGGACGACCTGCGGGCATGGGGGTGGCGGATCCCGTTCCTGCTGGCGCTGCCGCTGGGGGCGGTGGCGCTGTGGCTGCGGGCCGGGCTGGAGGAGCCGCCGCCCCCAGCGGCAGCGCCAGCAGGAACGGGATCCGCC
>NZ_RPSE01000426.1:0-5172 GCF_003949955.1 Streptomyces sp. WAC05292 | reverse complement strand
GACCGGGGCAGCCTGCGGGGAGACCCGTGTGCCCGCATGCCTCCGCGCGTCTCCGGCTCCACGGGCGCGGCGACGCCTGCACGTCGGTGCGCCCCGGCCGACGCGCAACCCACCGCCACCCCGATCCCGTAAGGCGGCCCCGTGTGACCTGCCGCCCCGCTCCGCCGAACGCCCGCCCCCGCCTCTCCGGAGGAGTGCGTGTCGCCTGCGCTGCACGGACGCCGGGCCACCGCGGCGCCCGTGCCCAGATGCCCGTCACCGGTCTCGGCGGGGCCGTCCTCGACCGCGTCGGGGCCGCCGCCGCGCCATGCGCAGGGCCTCCCCGCGGAGAGCCTCCTCCAGGCCGGCCGCGACCTCCTCCGCGCGGCCGGGCTGGTCGACCGTCGCGGCGGGGGCGTGGCCGGGCGAGCACCGCGTCCGCGACGACTTCCGCCACCGACCGGCACGGTCTGATCTTCTCCGCGCCCCACCAACCACGGGCACACCGCCTCGGACCGCCGCGGCGGTTCCGGTCCCGCCGAGCGCGGCACCTCCGTGCACGCCAAAGGCCCCGGGATTCCGTACGGTTGCGTCCAGGACGATGTCCGCGGGTCCTCGACGCGGACCCCACCGCCCTCGCCCCATCGGCGTTTCCGCCGAGGGCCGGCCTCGACGGCGTACCGCTCGGTGCCGACGGCGACCCCTTTGACGCCCGTCGACCCCAACTCCTCTCCCGTGTCACCGAGAGGGCCGATCGGGCCTTCGCCGTCCTGCCCTCGGCCGGGCCGCCCCCGACCGTCCGGGCCGTGGACGCCCCGGGACGTCCGACGCCCGCCCCGCTAGGGTGGCGGTACAGACCACAGTGCACGGGCCGGGACCGGGTCAGGGGCAACGGCCACCCGAGAGCGGAGAACAGTCCAGTGGCAGAGCGCAAGCCGATCGAATCCTGGCTCACCGACATGGACGGGGTCCTCATCCACGAGGGCACCCCGATCCCCGGGGCCGACGCCTTCATCAAGCGGCTGCGCGAGTCCGGCAAGCCCTTCCTGGTCCTGACGAACAACTCCATCTACACGCCCCGCGACCTCCAGGCCCGCCTGAGCCGCATGGGCCTCGACGTCCCCGTCGAGAACATCTGGACGTCCGCACTGGCCACCGCCAAGTTCCTCGACGACCAGCGCCCCGGCGGCACCGCGTACGTCATCGGCGAGGCGGGCCTGACGACGGCCCTGCACGACATCGGCTACATCCTCACCGACCACGACCCGGACTACGTCGTCCTCGGGGAGACCCGCACGTACAGCTTCGAGGCGATGACGAAGGCGGTCCGCCTGATCAACGCGGGCGCCCGCTTCATCTGCACCAACCCGGACGAGACGGGCCCCTCCACCGAGGGCCCGCTGCCCGCGACCGGCGCCGTCGCCGCGCTGATCACGAAGGCGACCGGGAAGCGCCCGTACTTCGCGGGCAAACCGAACCCGCTGATGATGCGTACGGGTCTGAACGCGATCGGCGCCCACTCCGAGACCAGCGCGATGATCGGCGACCGGATGGACACCGACGTGCTGGCCGGGCTGGAGGCGGGCATGCAGACCTTCCTCGTGCTGACGGGCCTGACCACGGTCGAGGACACCGAGAAGTTCCCCTACCGGCCTACGAAGACCGTCGACTCCATCGCCGACCTGGTCGATCTCGTCTGATCCGTTCGGGTGGGCGGCGAGCCCCTCCGGATGCGGAGCCCGCCGCCGCGCGTGAACCTCCTTGAGAGGAGGTTCACCATGCGCAGTGCTCTGATCGCCGTACGTGTCCGCCGTGGGGTCCGCGCGGGCGGGGTGGCCGCGGTCCTCGCGGCGGCGGCCGCGATGGCCGCACCCGGTGTGCCCGCCGCCGCCGCCGGGCAGGACCACGGGACCGTCTCGGTCGATCCGCACCGGGCGGCGCCCGGTGCGCAGGTCAAGGTGCACGTGACCGGCTGCAAGGGCCGCTGGGCGGTGGCGAAGTCCTCCGTCTTCGTCTCCGACGTCCACCTGTCCGCCGGCCACGGCAGCGACAAGGCCGAGAAGGCCGAGAAGGCCGAGAAGCCGGGCGGTGCCGACAGGGCCGACGAGTCCGCGAAGGCCGACGGCGCCGCCGCCAAGCCCCTGTGGGGCGACGCCGTGATCAGCTCGCGCGCCCGGCCCGGCCGGCACGAGGTGACGGTCCGCTGCGAGGCGGACGAGCTGCGCGGCTCCGTCGAGGTCGTGCCGCACGCGGAGGGCCGCGACACGCGCCCCGAGCCGCACAAGTCGCCGGTGCACCCGGTCCACGCGGGCGGCGGCGGCATGGCCGCCGAGGTCGCCGACGCGTCCCGCATCACCGGGCAGGCGGCGGCCGCACGCAAGGGCGAAGGCGAGGGCGAGGGCGGTGGCCCGGGGCTGCCGCACACCGTGGTCGGCGCGGTCCTGGCGGCCGCGGCGACCCTGGCCGTCGCCGGCCGGGCCCTGGTGCTGCGCCGCCGCCGCAGCGGCGAGTGAGGTCCGGGCGGTGACGGGCACGGCCGAGCCGAGGCGGTCCGCCGGCGGGCGCCTGCTCGGCTTCACCGCCTGGACGGTACTGGTGCTCGGGCTGTGGCTGTGGGGCCGCGAGATCACCGGGATGCCGGAGCGGCCGGGCGCGGGGCCGTCCGGCG
Source organism: Streptomyces sp. WAC05292 (assembly GCF_003949955.1). Lineage (NCBI taxonomy): Bacteria > Bacillati > Actinomycetota > Actinomycetes > Kitasatosporales > Streptomycetaceae > Streptomyces > Streptomyces sp. WAC05292. Next base: position 2,525 of record NZ_RPSE01000426.1, on the reverse strand, counting down.
GGGCCGCGTACCCGGTGCCGGGCCTGCCCGCGGCGCACGCCCCGCTCGCGGCGTCGGTCCCGGTGCGGGTCGACGTGCCGTCGCTCGGCGTGCAGGCCCCCGTGGTGGCCCGCGGCCTCGACGCGCAGGGCGCGATCGACCCGCCGCCGTACGACCGGCCCGGCGCGGTCGGCTGGTGGGGGGCGGGCCCGAAGCCGGGCGAGGCGGGGGCCGCACTGCTCGTGGGGCATGTCGACACCCGCTCGAAGCCGGCGGTCTTCTACGGCCTGAGCACGCTCCGGCCGGGAGCCAAGGTGCGGGTGGCGCGGGCCGACGGGGCGGTCGCCGAGTTCACGGTCGAGGACGTACGGGTCCACGAGCGCTCCCGCTTCGACGCCGACCGGGCGTACGGCGCGCTCGTGCCGGGGCGCGCCGAGCTGCGGCTGGTGACGTGCGGGGGCACGTACGACCAGAAGGCCGGCGCGTACACGGCGAACGTGGTGGTGTCGGCGTACCTGACGGGCCGCGCCGCCGCCACGCCCCCGGGCGGAGCAGGGCCGGGCGGCCGTACGGGTGCGAATCAGGGCGCCGAAGCGGCGGGGGCCGCGGGCGCGGCGGGTGCGCCGGGGCATCGGGCGGTTCCGGTGGTTCCGGTGGGGCCGCCGGGAGGCCGGGCCGCATGACGAAGAAGCCCCTCGCAGTTCTCACTGCGAGGGGCTTCCCCTTGTCGTGCGCCGCCAGGGACTCGAACCCCGGACCCGCTGATTAAGAGTCAGCTGCTCTAACCAACTGAGCTAGCGGCGCCTGCTGACAGGGAAAACTCTACCCCACCTGCAGGGGTGCTCATGACCAGCCGCGCCCACCTTGTCCGATTAGCCCATGTTTGAGCGGTTTATCGTGCACGATATGTCTGGGTCGAGCCGAATCTGACGCCCCGACAGATCTGCGGCGGCCCCGATCAGCCACGAGCAGGGGAGTGGACGGAACCGCATGACGATGCAGCCCCCGGTGCATGTGCCGATGCCGACGCCCGTTTTCGAGGAGTACGAGCCCGCAGGGGACTGCGGCTGCCCGGGCTGCGCGGAGCGCCGCCGCTCCCTCGCCCGTGCCAGGGCCATACCGCTCCGGGACGGCGGCCACCCGGCCGCCCGGGGTGCGCGCCGGGCGCTCGTCCTGGCCACGGCCGCGGGGGTCGTACTCGGCGGCGGCACGGCCTCGACCGCGCTGGCGGCCCACACCCCGGCCACCGACACCCCGGCGGGCACGGCCCCGAGCCGCGAGGCCGGCGCGGCGGGCGGCGCGGACGCGGCGGACATCCTCTCGGGGGCCGCCGCGGATGCCCGTACCGGGGACGCGGCGGACGCCCGGCCCGGGGCCGCCGAAACCACCCGGCCCGGGGCCGCCGAGGCCCGCACCCGGCCCACCGCGGACCCGCGGCCCGCGGCCGCCGCCAAGCCGCGGCGGCCTGCCGACGGCCAGGACACCCGCCGCGACGACCCGGGCGCCCGCCCCGGCAGGGACGTCCGCGACGACTCGGGTGCCCGCCCCGGCAGGGACGTCCGCGACGACCCGGGCGCCCGCCCCGGGGGGAACAGCCGCGACGACTCGGGCGCCCGCCCCGCTCCGGACGTCCGCGACGACCCGGCGAGCACCCCGCAGGGCGACCGCTCCCCGCTGCACGGCCGCCCCGGGCCGGTGAAGCCGGGCGGCGCGCCGGGCGCGCCCTCCTCGGTGCGGCGGATCGACCGGGCCACGATCATCAACCGGGCGAAGCTGTGGCTGGACGCCAAGGTCCCGTACAGCATGTCCTCGTACTGGACCGACGGATACCGGCAGGACTGCTCCGGCTACGTCTCCATGGCCTGGAACCTCGGCTCGAACGAGTGGACCGGCAGCCTCGACAAGTTCGCGACCCGGATCACCAAGGACGAGCTGCTGCCGGGCGACATGCTGCTCTTCCACAACCCGGCCGACCCGACCAACGGCTCGCACGTCGTCCTCTTCGGAGGCTGGGTCGACGAGACGCGCACGCACTACACGGCGTACGAGCAGACGCGTCCGGCCACGCGGAAGGCGGCGACCCCGTACGGGTACTGGAACAACGCCGCCAAGTACGTCCCGTACCGGTTCACCGGGGTGACGGGCGGCCTCACCGCCCCGGCCCCGGAACCGACCGCCCCCGACCCGGGAGCGGACCCGAAGCCGGCGGCGCCGTCGAAGGCGTTCCCCGGCGCGGCCATGTTCGGGCCGGGCGCCGACAACCCGCACGTCGCCGAACTCGGCCGGATGCTCATCGAGCGCGGCGGCCGCCGCTTCTACCCCAAGGGCCCCAGCACGAAGTGGAGTGACGCCGACCGGCTGGCGACCCAGGCGTTCCAGAGCGCGCAGGGCTGGACGGGCGCAGACGCGGACGGCATCCCCGGCCCGGCCACCTGGCAGCTGCTGGTCGAGGGCGGGGGCAAGGACATCCGCCCGACCATCGACCCGGCGGCGGGCCCGGCCGGGTCGCCCGCCGGCAAACCGGCTGCCCCGGCACGCCCCGGCGC
>NZ_RPSE01000425.1:0-5214 GCF_003949955.1 Streptomyces sp. WAC05292 | reverse complement strand
CCCCGGGGGCGGGTGCGGGGGCGCCGCGCCCGACCGGTTCCAGGTAGGCGTCCACCGCCCGGTGCAGCGGGCTCGGCACGGCGGAGCCGCCGCCTGCTCCGAGGACGACGGCCACGACGGTCCCGGCGACGGCCAGGGGAAGCCCCACCGCGAGGGCCACCGTCCATCCGCCCGCCCCTGCTCCTGCGCGCACTGCCCCTCCTCCCCCGGCGCCGCGGCGCCGGCCCTCGGAACCGGTCGGGCCGGCTCCGTCGGAGGGGAGGACGCGGGCCCGCGCGAGACCGTTCCGCGCCCCGGCAAGGGCTTTCAGCGGTCAGCGGTGTCGGACGCGGGCGGACCGGGCAGGCCTGATGGCGGCGCTCCTCCGCGGGCCGCCGCCGTCACTGCGGTTCCCCCTCCGCCGCCCGGACGAGGCGCGCGTACGCGAGCTGCATCGCGTCCGCCGCGGCGACGGCGGCGAGCGTTCGCTCCGCCGCCCCGGTCGCGTGCGGCCACAGTGCCCGGGCGCCGGTCAGGGTGGTGGCCACCCACACCCCGAGGCAGAACGGGCAGCTCAGCAGCGAGCCGGCGACGCGCCGGCCGGCCTTGGGGGTCTCGTTCAGCTCGGCCGGGGCTCCGGGGCCGTCGACGACGGTGAACGGCGCCCGCAGCGGACGGGTGATCTTCGCTTTGGTGATGAGGCGGCTCAGGCGGAACGTGGCCGCACCGGTCAGCAGCACTCCCGAGGCCCGTCCCGGTGCGGCGTCGGGGCTGCCGTGCCGCTCCGCCACCCGCGCCCACGCGGCCGCGTAGAGGCCGAAGGCGGCCAGGGCGGCCAGGTGGAGGTGTTCCGCATCGTCCCGTGCCGTGGTCGTCGATTCGGTCATGCGTTGCGCCTGCCCGCGCGGCGGCCGGCGCGTTCTCCCGGCCGGGGCCGGGACGCCGCATGATGGAGGCATGCGTACCCGGCCCGTGCTCGTGTACGACGGCGACTGCGGCTTCTGCACGACCTCGGCGCGGTTCACCGAGCGGTACGTGCGGCCCCGCTGCGAGGTCGTCCCCTGGCAGTCCGCGGATCTCGACGCCCTCGGCGTGGGCCGGGACCGCGCCGCGTACGAGGTGCTGTGGGTGGCCCCGTCGGGGGCGGTGCACGGCGGCGCCCGGGCCGTCGCGAAGGCGCTGCTGAGCGCGGGCGGCGCGTGGCCGGTGCTCGGCGGCGTGCTCGGGCTGCCCGGGGTGCGGCGGGCCGCGGACGGGGTGTACCGGCTCGTCGCGGCCAACCGGTACCGGCTGCCGGGAGGGACGGCGGCCTGCGCCGTCCCCCGCGATCGGCAGGGCTCCCCCGCGGCAGGCCGGGCGGCTGGTCGGCAGGCCCTCTGGCGCAATGCTTTTGGGAGCGCTCTCAGAACGGTCGTCCGGCGTTTATCCTGTTCCGCGTCGGACAGCGGCGCGGCGTCGGCCGCGGATGGAGTCAGGAGTGCCTGCCGTGCCGGAGCAGACCACGGGGTCGTCCCGCCCCACGCTGGAAGCCGTCGCCGCACGGGCCGGCGTCTCCCGGGCCACGGCCTCACGGGTCGTCAACGGCGGGGCGGGAGTGCGGCTCCCGCTGGCCGAGAAGGTCCGCGAGGCGGTCCGGGAACTGGGCTACGTCCCCAACCACGCGGCGCGCTCGCTGGTCACCCGGAGGCACGGAGCGGTCGCCGTCATCATCGCGGAGCCCGAGTTCCGGATCTTCTCCGACCCGTTCTTCGAGAAGCAGGTGCGCGGGATCAGCCGGGAGCTGACCGCCCACGACACCCAGCTGGTGCTGCTGTGGGTGGAGGGCCACGGCGACCACGAGCGCATCTCGCGCTACCTGGACGGCGGGCACGTGGACGGGGCGCTGGCGTTCTCACTGCACACCGCCGACCGGCTGCCCGCGCTGATCGCCCGGAGCAGGGTCCCCGTCGTGTTCGGGGGGCGCCCGGTGTCGGGTTCGGAGCCGGCCGTGCCGTTCGTCGACTGCGACAACCGGGGCGGGGCGCGGGAGGCCGTCCGGTACCTGGTGTCGCTCGGGCGGGAGACCATCGGCCACATCGCCGGGCCGTGCACGCAGACGTCCGCGCTCGACAGGGTCGCCGGCTACCGGGACGTACTCGTCGACGCCGATCCGGCGCTGGTGTGCCAGGGCGACTTCACCCGGGAGAGCGGGGCCCGCGCGATGGCCGAGCTGCTGGAGCGGCGGCCGGACGTGGACGCCGTGTTCGCCGCGAACGACCTGATGGCGGCGGGGGCGCTGCGGATCCTGCGCGAGCGCGGGATCCGGGTGCCGGAGGACGTGGCGGTGGTGGGGTTCGACGACATGGACGCGGTGGTGCGGGCCACGGAACCGGCACTGACCACGGTGCGCCAGGACATCGAGGGGATGGGCCGGCTGATGGTCCGGCTGCTGATGCGGGTACTGGACGGTGCGGCGGACGCGGCCTCGGCCTCCGTCATCACGCCGACGGGGCTGGTGCGTCGCGAATCGGCGTGACGGCGCGGTGACGGCGGCGTGCGAGCGGCGGCACGGCGGCGGCGGGTGCGGGGAGGCCCCCCGCACCCGCCGCCGTGCCGCTGCCGGTGTGTGTCAGTCGTACGGGATGACGACGGCGGCCGTGTCGGTGCCCGTCTGCAGTCGGGAGTCGGCGTTGCCGATGGCGCTCCAGACCTCCAGGCGGACCGTTCCGCCGCGCAGGTCGCCGAGCGTTCCGGTGGCCGACTTCAGGCCGCGGGCCTGCCGGTACTCCTCCCAGCCGGCGACCGGGTCGGTGGCGAAGTAGTGGTAGGTCTCCGTCCGGTCGAAGGTGCCGTCGCCGGTGAGGTCGTACGAGATCCGGGCCTGCTGGCCGAGTCCGACCGCGGTGCCGGCGTCCACGGGCAGCAGGAACGCGGTGGCCGCGCCCGTGCGGAGCGTGCCGTTCACTCCCCGGGCCTCGTAGACGAGCGGCCGGTACGGGGTGCCGTCGTGGTTGGCGCCGCCGGCCGACGGGATGGTGTCGCTGCTTGCCGTGCCGCCGCCTGCGGTGGTGAGGACGCCGCCGGAGCGGAGCCGGAACGTGTTGCCGGTCGGGGGCTCCGGGTCGGGGCCGGGGTCCGTCCCCGTGCCGGTGCCGGATGCGGTGGAGCGGGCCGGCACGGTGAGGGTCATGCCGTCGGAGAAGGTGACGGTGCGGGCGGTGGCGCCGTGGTTGTGGGCCGCGTAGGTGCGGGTGCCGTTCCGGTTGAAGACCGCCGAGGTGGGGATGGAGCCGGTCACGGAGGGGTCGGGGGCGCCGAGTGCGTCCAGGGTGGCGATCCAGTGCTGGGTGTGCGCCTTGGACTCGCCCGCCTCGGGGGTGTAGCCCGCATTGCCGGCGTCCCACTTCGCCTTCGCCGCGGCCGGGTCGGCGAGCGCCTGGAACTCCCAGAGGATGTCGCGCCATTCGACGGCGGGGCCGCCGTTCTCCCGCTCCATCTCGGCGATGTTGCGGCGGATCGCCTGCCGGTGCCCGCCGAGGTGGAGGGAGCCGCCGGTCACGGGGAGGACGTTGATGCCGTGGATCTCCTCCGGGTTGGCGGTCCACCAGGTGGCGTACGCCGCGCCGCTGCCCCACACCATGCCGGCGGTGTCGTGGCCGAAGGAGGACGGGAAGACCTGCCCGTCGGCGTCGAACCAGTACTGGGCGATCGCCTCGCCCTCGGTGGCCAGCAGGTAGGAGCCGAGGTCGCGCAGGCCGGTGTCCCCGGTGGCCGAGCCCCAGAGCACGAGGGCGGCGCTGAGGTTGGTGGACTCGGAGGAGGACTCCTGGTTGTTGCCGGCGGCGAAGCCCTGGTGCCCTGAGGCCCAGCTGTGGCCGGCGTACACGTCGAAGCCGCGCAGGAACGGGAAGGCGGTGTCGGTGCGGGAGGGGTTGGCGGTGTCGCGGATCAGGGTCTTGACCATGCCGCCCCAGGCCGAGTCGGCGGCCCAGCCGGGGTCGTACTGGGCGGTGATCGCGGCCGCGTACACGTAGTAGCCGTAGTGGAAGTGGTGGTCGTTGAGCTCGGTGTCGCTGCCGTAGGAGGCCGGGTAGCCGGTCAGCGTGCGCCACGTGCGGTCGTAGGAGAACTCCCCGGCGCCGCCGGCGGTGAACCACTCCTGCAGGCGCCCCTTGAGCAGGCCGAGGAGCCGGTCGCGGACGGCGGTCTCGCCGATCTGGTCGGCGATCGGGACCAGTTGGGCCAGTCTGCCGAGCGCCTTGCCGGTCCAGTACGTGTCCACCGCGCCGGAGAACGGGTCGGGCGCGTTCGCCGCCTCCTGCAGGCGGGCGCGGAGCGCGGCGGTGTCGGCCGCGCTCGTGCGCGGCAGGGCCGGCAGCACGGGGGCCGCCTTCTGGACGGTGGTGAACGAGGCGCTCTCGCGGACCTTCATGGTGCCGCGCGGCGAGATGTACGTGTACGGGGTGAGCGGGTCGGCGGTGTGCAGCCACTGGTGCCGGTAGAGGGCCTGGAGGGTGCCGCGCTCGGTGCCCTCCTTGGCCTCGGTGGAGAGCGTGTACGTGGCGCGGACGGTGCCGCCGGAGGTGCTCCAGTCGACGCGGGAGCCGGTGACGAAGCTGAAGGCGTACTTGCGGTAGGTCGCGAGCGCGTCCGGTGAGGGCAGGACGGCGACGGAGAAGTAGTCGCGGCCGCCGAGGGAGGCGCTGATCGCGGTCCCGGAGACGTTCCAGTCGGCGCCGGTCGGCGCGAAGAGGGCGTAGTGGTGCCCGGCGACGGTGATGCCGAGGACGTTGCCCTGGTCGGCGAAGACGGCCGGGGCGGACGCGGTGGTGATCCGGGCGTCGCCGCCGGAGCCCCGGGCGTACACGAACGGGCTGCCGTGGCCGATGGTGGTGCGCAGGGTGCGGGCGCCGTCGGACCAGTAGGGGGTGACCGTCCAGTCGGACCAGGCGTCGGCCTTGGTGTCGGGCGAGTTCAGGCCGGCGAGGCCGATGGTCAGGTCGCGCTTGTGGGCGAACTCGTACTGGCGGCCGTCGCCGACGACGGCGGGGCTGGTGGGGTAGCCGACGTCCAGTCCGCCGGCGGCCGCCTGGTAGGTGAGGGGGTGGCCGTACATGGGGGTGGAGTACGGGTTGTCGCCGTAGCGCTGGAAGGCGAGGGAGGACCACCAGTCGTTCGTGGGGACGGGCCTGCCCTGGGCCGCGGGGGTCACCTTGGGGGTGACGGGCGTGCCGGTGTTGGTCGTGGGGCCGGAGG
>NZ_RPSE01000424.1:0-5242 GCF_003949955.1 Streptomyces sp. WAC05292 | reverse complement strand
GTGGAGATCCCCCGCCCCGCATCCCCGCAGGAGCGGTCGCCGAAGGGATCGGAGAGGTCCATGTTCCGCCGTGCAGGGAGCTTCGCGACGCGTCGGCCGCGGCTCGTTCTCGTGGCCGGCCTCGTCTTCCTCCTGCTGTCCGCCGTGTTCGGTGCCGATGTCGCCGGCCGACTGAAGACGCAGGGGTACGACGACCCCGGCTCCGAGTCCGCCAGGGCCGCCGCCGTCGCCGCCGCCGAGCACCTCGGCGCCTCCCCCAACCTGGTTCTCGTCGCCCGGGCCGGCGCCGGCTCCGTCGACTCCCCCGCGGCCCGCGCCGCGGGCGGGGAGCTCACACGGCGCCTCGCCGCCCGGCCGCACGTCGACTCCGTGGCCTCGTACTGGAGCGGCGGCGCGGCGGAGCTGCGCGGCCGCGACGGCCGGACCGCGATGGTGACCGCCCACGTCGACGGCGAGGGCGAGCGGCTCGCCGAGCGGGTGCGGCGGCTGGCCGCCGAGCTGACCCGGCCCGGGGCCGACCCGGCGGCGCTCACCGTGCACGCCGGCGGGTCGGCGCTCGTCGACGCCGAGCTCCAGGAGGCCGCGGAGTCCGATCTGAAGCGGGCGGAGGCGGTCGTCCTGCCCGGCACCCTCCTGCTGCTGGTCCTGGTCTTCGGCAGTGTCGTCGCCGCAGCCCTCCCGCTGCTGATCGGCGCCCTGGCCGTCGCCGGCACGCTGCTCGTGCTGAGTGTCCTCGGCTCCCTGACGGACGTGTCGGTGTTCGCCCTCAACCTGACCACGGCGCTGGGCCTCGGCCTCGGCATCGACTACGGGCTGCTGGTCGTCTCCCGCTTCCGCGAGGAGCTCGCCGCCGGGTGCGCTCCTCGCGGCGCCGCCGTGCGCACCGTGCGCACCGCCGGGCACACCATCCTCTTCAGCGCGGCGACGGTCTCGGCGGCCCTCGCCGCCCTGCTCGTCTTCCCGCCGTACTTCCTGCGCTCGTTCGCGTACGCGGGCATCGCCGTGGTGGCCGTGGCCGCGGTGAGCGCCGTGACCGTGCTGCCGGCCCTGCTGGTGCTGCTCGGCAGGCGGGTCGACGCGTGGCCGGTCCCGTGGCGCGGGCGGGCCCGCTCCGGGTCCCGGTCGCGTTTCTGGGAGGCACTGGCGGGCCTCGTCGTACGGCGGCCGCTGCTCGCGGCGCTGCCGGTGGCCGGGCTGCTGGTGCTCCTCGCCGCGCCGCTCGGCCACGCCGGGTTCGCCACCCCCGACGACCGGGCTCTGCCGGCGGGCAGCGCCGCCCGGCAGGCCGGGGACCTCGTCCGCGGCGGGTTCGACGCCAAGGGCGCCGGATCGCTGACCGTCCTCGTCACCGGCGGGGCCTCCCCGTCGGAGCGGCGGGACTACGCCCGCCGCCTGTCCGCGCTGCCTCGCGTCGCCCGGGTGACCGGCCCCGACGGGACCTTCCGGGGCGGCGCCGGCCCGTCGGCAGGGGGCCCGGCCGGCGCCGCGCCCGCCCCGGCTCCCTCCGGGAGCGGCCGGGACACGGTGCGGCTGGCCGTGGTCCCGCAGGACGACCCCCGCTCCCGCGCGGCGCAGCAGCTCGTGCACGAGGTCCGCGGCACGGCCGCCCCGGCGGGCGGCGAGGCGCTCGTGGGCGGACCGAGCGCGGTGCTGGTCGACGCGAAGGACACCGTCCGGGACCGGATCCCGGCGGCCGTCGGCGTGATCGGCCTGACCACCTTCCTGCTGCTGTTCGCGTTCACCCGGAGCGTGCTGCTGCCGCTGAAGGCGATCGCGCTGAACGCGCTGAGCCTCGCCGCGGTCCTCGGGGCCATGGTGTGGGTGTTCCAGTCGGGCCACCTCCGGGGCCTGCTGGGCTTCACCCCCGGCCCGCTGAGCACGACCATGCCGGTGCTGCTGTTCTGCATCGTCTTCGGCCTGTCCGTGGACTACGAGGTGTTCGTCCTCGCCCGGATCAAGGAGGCGCACGACGCGGGCGAGGACAACGCCCGCTCGATCGTCTCGGGCGTGGCCCGCACCGGCGGCATCGTCACCACCGCGGGCGCCCTGCTCGCCTTCACCCTGCTGGCCTTCGGGACCTCCCGGGTCTCGCTGCTGCAGTTCTTCGGGATCGGCGCCGGGCTCGGCGTCCTCCTCGACGCCACGCTCGTGCGGGGCGTCCTGGTGCCGGCGCTGATGCGGCTGGCCGGCGGCCTGAACTGGTGGGCGCCGCGCCCGTTGCGGGCGAAGGCCCCGCGGCCGCGGCCGCCGGCGCCGCCGCCTCCGGCGCCGCCGCCCGCGCGGTGCCCCACCGCGGCGCGGCTGTCCGCACCCCCCGTCCCGGTCCGCGGCTGACACCGCGCGCCCGTACCGCCCGTACCGCCCGTACCGCCCGTACACCGTTCACCCCTGGAAGGAACCCGCCATGACCGACATCGCCATCACCGGGCTCGGCTGCCGCTTCCCCGGCGCCCCCGACGTACGCGCCTACTGGAAGCTCCTGCTGAGCGGGGAGCGCCGCTTCGGCCCCGTCCCGGCGGAGCGCTGGAACCACGAGCCGTTCCACGAGCCCGGCGACCCGTCGGCGCCGCTGGCCGCGTACACCGACCAGGTGGCGTTCGTCGACGGCGTGGACCGTTTCGACGCCCTGCACTACGGGGTGCCGCCCTCCCGCGCGCGGGCCATGGACCCGCAGCACCGGCTGATGCTCGACGTCGCCCGCGAGGCCCTCGACGACGCGGGGCTGGGCCGCGGCGGCTTCGACCGGGAGAACACCGGCGTGTTCGTCGGGATCTCGGTGTCCGACTACAAGGACCTGATGACGGCCCCGCTCCGGGCGATCGCCCTCGCCGACGACGAGGCGGACGGCGCGGAGGACCGCGGCCGGGTCGACGCGGCCCGGGAGCGGGCGCGCCGGCTGGGCACCTTCCAGCCGTACACGCTGCCGGGGAGCCTGCTGAACATGGCGCCCGGCGCCATCAGCCGGCAGTTCGGCCTGGGCGGGCCGAGCTTCGCCGTCGACGCCGCCTGCTCCGGCTCGCTGGTCGCCCTCGACCAGGCGGTCGCCCACCTGCGGCAGGGCAGCTGCCGGGCGGCGGTGGTCGGCGGGGTGTTCCTCAACCTGACGCCCGACGGCCTGATCGGCTTCTCCCGGCTGCGTGCCCTGTCCGCGTCCGGGGTGTGCCGGCCCTTCGACGGGGGGGCCGACGGCTTCGTCCTCGGCGAGGGCGCCGGCGCGGTCGTCGTCCGCCCGCTCGCGGACGCCCTCGCCGCCGGCGACCGCGTCTACGCGGTGGTCAAGGGCATCGGCTCGGCGAACGACGGCGCGTCCCCGGGGCCGCTCGTCCCCACCCCGGAGGGCCAGCTGCGCGCGATGCGCCGCGCCTACGAGGACGCGGACGCGGCGCCGTCCTCCGTCGGCTTCCTGGAAGCCCACGGCACGGGCACGGCCGTCGGCGACCGCTCCGAAGTCGAGGCGCTGCTGCGGTTGCGGACCGAGCACCCCGACGATGATCCGGGCCTGTGCTACCTCGCCGCCGGCAAGGCCCTCATCGGACATTCGCTGGCCGCGGCCGGCATGGCGGGGCTGATCAAGACGGCGCTGGTCGTCCACCACCGCACGATCGTGCCGCAGCCGCCCATCTCCCCCCACCCGGACCTGCCGGTATCCGCCGCGGGCCTGCGCTTCGCCGACACGGCGCGGCCCTGGCCGCAGGGGCCCGGCCCGCGGCGGGCCGCCGTCAGCTCGTTCGGTTTCGGCGGTACGAACGTCCACGTGGTGCTGGAGGAGGCGCCCGCCCCGCCGGCGCTCCCCGCCGCGCCGGCCGTGCACGCCGGCCCGCAGCTCCTGCTGCTGTCGGCGGGCAGCACGGAACTGCTGGTCGAGCACGTCGGCGAGGTGCTCGACGCGCTCGACGCCCTGCCGGCGGAGCAGCGCCCGCCGCTCACGGCGCTGGCGCACACGCTCGGCTCGCGGCAGCCGCTGACGGCCCGCCTCGCGGTCGTCGCGGACGACACCGACGGGTTCGTGCAGCGGCTGCGGGAGGCCCGCCGCCAACTGGCGGACGGCGCCCGCGGCGACCTGGGGGACGGCGCCTTCGCCGCCGACGCGCCGCTGCCCGCCGCCCGGCGCCGCATCGCCTTCGTCTTCCCCGGCCAGGGCAGCCAGCAGCCGGGCATGCTGCGCGAGCTCCACGAGAGGTTCCCCGGCTTCCGGGCTGACGTCGGTGCGCTCGGGGCCGTCGCCTCGCGGGCAGGCGGAGTCGACGTCGCCGGCCTGCTGTACGGGGGTGCGGGCAGCGCGCCCGGCTCCGCGGAGGGGCTGCGGCGGCGGCTCGCCTCGACCGACGTGTGCCAGCCGCTGCTCGGCATCGTGCAGATCGCCGCCACCCGCCTCCTCGCCGGCTGCGGCGTCTCCCCGGACCTCGCCCTCGGCCACAGTGCGGGCGAGTTCGCGGCGGCCGCGGCGGCCGGTGCGCTCACCGGCGAGGACGCCGTCCGCCTGCTGGCGCGCCGCGGGGCGGCCCTGAAGGCGGCCGAGCGCGAGGTGCGCGGGGGGATGCTCGCGGTGCAGGCCGACGAGGAGACCTGCCGGCGGCTCATGGGTGGCGTCGACGGCGTGTGGCCCGCGTGTTTCAACCAGCAGCGGCAGGTCGTCGTCAGCGGTACGCCGGAGGGGCTCGCAGCGCTGCGGAAGGCGTGTGCCGAGGCGGGTGTGGTCACCGCGACGCTGGAGGTGTCGAACGCCTTCCACTCGCCGCTCCTCGACGGCGCCGGGGACGCGGTGCGCACGGCCCTCGCCGACTGCCGGCCGGCCCGCCCGGAGCTGCCGTTCGTGTCGTGCGTGGACGCGGCGGTGCACACCGAACCCGGGGGGCTGCCCGGGCTGTGGGCCCGGCAGGCGTTCGAGCCGGTCCGCTTCGGAGACGCCGTCCGCACCGCGTACGAGGCCGGGGCCCGGGTGTTCCTCCAGGTGACCGGCGGCGGCTCGCTCCTGGCATCGGTCCGCCGCAACCTCTACGGCCACGACGACGTGCGCGTCGCCGCCGTCGACGGGGAGGGGGCGGCGGGCGGCAGCCGCGGCCTCGTCCTCACCCTCGCCCGGCTCGCCGTGCTGGGCGTCCCCGTCGATCCGCGCGCCCTCTTGCCCGAGGACGCCCGCCGGATGGCCGATCTGCCGGCCGCGCGGCTCGCCACCCGGTCGTACTGGCTGCCGGGGCGCGCGGCGCGGCCCGACCGCCCCGCCTCCCCCGCGGGCCCCGAA
>NZ_RPSE01000423.1:0-5250 GCF_003949955.1 Streptomyces sp. WAC05292 | reverse complement strand
GCCGTCCCCCCGCCCGCACCCGCCGCCGAGCTCCGCCTCGGCCGGGCCGTCCGCCGCCGGGACCGGCGCCCGGAACGCCTCCATGACGCCCGGCAGCCCCGGCCGCGGCAGCGGCACCGGCCCCAGGTCGGGGTCGTCGAGCTGGTCGACGTGGCGCAGTACGGCCGCCTGCGCGCACAGCCTGACCTCGCGGAGGTCCCGGCGCCCGCCGGGCCGGAAGCCGCGCCGGTCCAGCTCGCGCGCCCACACCCCTGCGTCGTGGTGCTCGCCGCGCCGGGAGTGGTCGAGGAACAGGCAGTAGGCGGCGGACGCCGTCCCCGCCCGCCCGGAGCCGGCCGCGTACTGCCACCAGAACCGTGCCCCGTCGCGCAGCCCGGCCAGGTGCAGCAGGCAGCCGAAGACGGCGGCGCCGGCCAGGTCGGTGTGGGCCGTCCGCAGGAACGAGTCCAGCTGCGCCGCGGCGTGCGGGGCGCAGACCGCCTCCAGGCAGGCTGCCTTGAGGTCGCGACGGGCCCGCTCGGCGTCCAGCGGGTGGTCCGTGCCGGGGTCGCTCCAGCCGTACGCGCGGCGCCGCGCGGGCGGGGCCGCGCCCTTGCGGCGGGCGGTGCGCAGCAGGCGGGCTTCCGCGGCGCCGATGTCGTAGTGGGGGTAGCGGTCGCGGACGCCCGCCCGGGCGAGGAACTCCGCCAGCGGGCGGCGGGCGGTGTCCTCGCCGTACGGCTGCCCCTGCTCGGCCCGCGTCATGATCCGGCGGAGGCGTCGAGCAGGCGGGCGAGCCGCCGGTGCGCCTGGCCGAGCTGCGAGCGGACGGTGGCCTCGTCTACCCCCATCACGGACGCGGCCTCGCGGGGGGTGCACTGGAGGCCGTAGCGCAACAGCACGGCGTCACGCTGGCGTTCGGCGAGGCGGGAGACGGCGGAGTAGAAGCGGATGGTGTCGGCCAGCACCTCGTACCGGTCGGCTCGGGCCTCCTTGAGGGCGGCTTCGAAAGCCGTGATGTGCATGGGCTCGGGCCCGGTGCTGCGCGCCCGCTGCCGGTCGACGAGGCGCTGCTTGAGGATCGTCCACGCATAGGCGTCGAGCCGGTCCATGTGGAGCATCCGCAGCCACTCGTGCATGATCGAGTCGAACGTCGCGTCCACCGCGTCCTCGGCTGCCGCGTCGGAGCCCAGCTGCAGGTACGCGAAGCGCATGTACGAGGGCCTCCGGTTGGCGTGGAACGCCCAGTACGACAAACGTGCCGTCGGGTTCCACTGGCTCATGGGTGTGGGCCGCCGCCTTCGGCTGGGCAGTCCCACGGCCCCACCGGACTCCTCTGGTCCGCCATCGCTCACCGCTCCACCTCACCTCATGCCGCGTGCGCGGCTCAGAGTGGCAGCGCGGGCGTGCGCCGGTGCGCGGAACGATGAAGCTGGAGCATTACGTTCGGTGATGATCGGTAGCTGACGGTTTTCGACAACACCCGGCTCCAGTGGGTACGTACGCATATGCCGGACGCCGCCCCGCCCTCGGTGCCCGCCCCGCGCGACCGCCGCACGCCCCCGGAGTCGCACCGCGGACTGCGGTCGGGCGCGGCCCCCTCCGCCTGTAGCATGACCCCATGGCGAGGGCCGTGACGCTGTGGTCACTTCCCTCGCTTTTGCGTTAAGCCCACCCGAGAGAAATGCGGGCGCGTGCCCATTCGGCGGTTCGATACGATGAACCGGATCACAATCCGTCACGGCACGTCGCAACCGCATATATGAAATGGAGCATCCGAGGATGGCTCGACACCTGATCACCAGCGCGCTTCCCTACATCAACGGGATCAAGCACCTGGGCAACATGGTCGGGTCGATGCTTCCGGCGGATGTGTACGCCCGGTACCTCCGCCAGCGCGGCCACGACGTCCTCTACATCTGCGCCACCGACGAGCACGGCACCCCCGCCGAGCTCGCCGCCAAGGAGGCGGGCCTGTCCGTCGCCGAGTTCTGCGCCCAGGCCCACGACGCGCAGAAGGCCGTCTACGACGGCTTCGAGCTGTCCTTCGACTACTTCGGACGCAGCTCCTCGCAGCAGAACCGCGAGATCACCCAGCACTTCGCCCGGCAGCTCCACGCCAACGGCTTCATCGAGGAGCGTGCCATCCGGCAGGTGTACTCGCCGGTCGACGGCCGCTTCCTCCCCGACCGCTACGTCGAGGGCACCTGCCCGCACTGCGGCTACGACAAGGCCCGCGGCGACCAGTGCGAGAACTGCACCCGCGTCCTGGACCCGACCGACCTCATCGAGCCCCGCTCGGCGATCTCCGGCTCCACCGACCTGGAAGTCCGCGAGACCAAGCACCTCTTCCTGCTGCAGTCCGCGCTCCAGCACGAGGTCGAGCAGTGGGTCGCGCAGCACGAGGAGGAGTGGCCGCAGCTGGCGTCCTCCATCGCCCGCAAGTGGCTGACCGAGGGCCTGCACGACCGCGCCATCACCCGCGACCTCGACTGGGGCGTCCCGGTCCCCGCGGACACCTGGCCGGACCTGGCCGCCGAGGGCAAGGTCTTCTACGTCTGGTTCGACGCGCCCGTCGAGTACATCGGCGCCACCAAGGAGTGGGCGGACATCGACCCGGCCGCCCGCGACTGGAAGTCCTGGTGGTACGAGGCCGCCGACGTCCGCTACACCCAGTTCATGGCCAAGGACAACGTCCCGTTCCACACGGTGATGTTCCCCGCCACCGAGCTCGGCGTCCGCGAGCCCTGGAAGATGGTCGACTACGTCAAGGCCTTCAACTGGCTGACGTACTACGGCGGCAAGTTCTCCACCTCGCAGAAGCGCGGCGTCTTCACCGACCAGGCGCTGGAGATCCTCCCCGCCGACTACTGGCGCTACTTCCTCATCGCCAACGCACCCGAGTCCGACGACTCGTCCTTCACGTGGGAGCACTTCACCGCCACGGTCAACAAGGACCTCGCCGACACCCTCGGCAACTTCGTCAACCGCGTGCTGTCCTTCTCCCGCAAGCGCTTCGGCGACGAGGTCCCCGCGGGCAAGGACGCCGGCGAGGCCGAGTCCCGGCTCGGCGCCCAGATCGCCGAACTGCTGGCCGAGTACGAGACCCACATGGACGCCCTCCAGTTCCGCAAGGCCGCGGCCGCGCTGCGCGCCCTGTGGTCGGCCGGCAACTCCTACCTGGAGGAGAAGGCCCCCTGGCTGGAGATCAAGACGGACCCGGAGGGCGCGGCTCTCACCCTGCGCACCGCGATGAACCTCATCCACCTCTACTCGGTGGTCTCCGAGCCGTTCATCCCGGCGTCGGCGCGCGCGATGCGCTCGGCGTTCCGGCTGGCCGACGACAACGCCGCCTGGATCACGCAGGAGCACGCCAAGGCCCTGGACGCGGTCCCGGCCGGCACCCCGTTCACCGTTCCCCCGGTGCTCTTCGCGAAGATCACCGAGGAGGACCTGGAGGCGTACCGCGAGCGCTTCGGCGGCGCCCCGGCGGCCTGAGCCCGGGCGGCCCCTAGGGCGTGTCCGCAAAGTGGGGCGGTCGTTGGTTGATTCGTGGTGCGCCGTCATGAGCTGACTGATGAGTCGTGGGTGGTGATCGCTCCGTTGCTGGCTCCGCCGCGGATGGGCCGTCCGGTGCGGGACCGGCGGCAGGTGCTCAACGGGATCCTGTGGAAGCTGTCGACCGGGGCGGCCTGGCGGGACCTGCCGGAGCGCTACGGGCCGTGGAAGACGGTCTACGAGCGCTTCCGCCGCTGGTCGGCCGACGGCACCTGGGACCGGCTCCTGGCCCATGTCCAGCAGCACTCGGATGCCATCGGCGCCGTCGACTGGTCGATCGTGTGTGTCGACTCCACCACTGTGCGGGCCCATCAGCATGCGGCCGGGGCCCGAAAAGGGGGCCCTGGCCGGGCGAGGCGATCGGCCGGTCCCGTGGCGGGCTGACCACGAAGATCCACCTTGCCTGCGACGGCCGGGGCCTGCCGCTGGCCTTCACGGTGACCGGCGGGAACGTCAACGACTGCACGCAGCTCGAAGCGGTCATGGCCCGCATCCGCATCGCGCGGCCCGGACCGGGCCGGCCCCGGACCCGGCCCGGTCGGGTCGTCGCCGACAAGGGCTACTCGTCTCTGAAGATCCGCGCCTACCTGCGTCGGCGGGGCATTGCCACGACGATCCCGGAACGGATCGACCAGATCAACGGCCGCATCCGCAGAGGCGAAAGCCGCTGCCGGCTCGATCGGGCCGCCTACCGGCGCCGCAACGTCGTCGAACGCTGCTTCAACCGCCTCAAGCAGAACAAGGCCCTCGCCACCCGTTACGACAAACGAGCCCGCCACTACCAATCCCTGGTCACCCTCGCCTGCCTGCGGCTATGGCTCCCATGACTTTGCGGACACGCCTTAGCCCTGAACGTTCATATTTGCCCGTTATGCCCGCAATGGCGTGGGGGTGATCCGCCGACCGGACGGGCCCCGGCGCCTCAGAGGACGACCGCCACCGCGAACACCGCCAGCGCCACCGTGCACGCCACTGCCGACGATGCCGAGCGCGGTGCGAGCCCCGGCGGCCGGGCCGCGGCCAGCTCCCGCATCCGCCGCTGCGCCACCAGCAGGAACGCCAGCCACACCAGCACGATCAGCGCCGCACCGACCGCCTCCTCCGCGGCTCCGGCCCCGCGCAGCGCCTGCCGCACGCCGAGGACCGCCGCCACCGAGCAGGCCAGCGTCGTTCGCCGCCACGCCAGACGGGTCCGCTCCGGCTGGAGGCCCGCATCGCGCTCGGCGGCGGGGGAGGGGCGTACGGGGCTCACGGCCCGCCGTCCGTCCAGCCGAACAGCACCACCACGACCATGGCCGCCGCGACCAGCCCGACCCCCAACCCCAGCAGCACGGGGAACCGGGACACCGGCAGGTCCTCGCCGCGCCGCATCGCCGCCTCGCACCGCAGCCAGTGGTTGACCGCCCGCAGCGCGCACGCCGCGCCCACGCCCAGCAGGGCGAGCGCCATGCCGACGCGCACGCCCCAGCGCAGGTCCGGCAGGAACTGGTCCACCGCGAAGCCGCCGCCGACCAGCGCGAGGGCGGTCCGGATCCACGCCAGGAACGTTCGCTCGTTGGCCAGCGAAAACCGGTAATCGGGCTGCTCGCCCTCCTCGCGCACCCGCTGCGGCGCCCACCAGAGGCGGGCGGCCCTCCCGAAGTCGATCACCCGGCCAATCTACGTCCCGCCCCCGCGCCGGCGCGCGCCGCGGGGGCGGGACGTAGATTGGCC
>NZ_RPSE01000422.1:0-5285 GCF_003949955.1 Streptomyces sp. WAC05292 | reverse complement strand
GTACTCGACACCCCACTCCCGCAGGCGCTGCAACAGCTGGTCGGCGACCTTCATCGGGCTGCTCCCTCCACGTCCGGTCCGTGTAGGGCCGGCGCCCCGGGGCAGGCGCGGCGGACGGGCCATCGGACCGGACGTGGAGGGAGCAGCCCGATGAAGGTCGCCGACCAGCTGTTGCAGCGCCTGCGGGAGTGGGGTGTCGAGTACGTCTTCGGCTATCCGGGGGACGGCATCAACGGCCTCCTCGCCGCCTGGGGGCGGGCGGAGGACAGGCCGCGGTTCGTGCAGTCCCGGCACGAGGAGATGTCCGCGCTCCAGGCCGTCGGGTACGCCAAGTTCTCCGGCCGGACGGGCGTGTGCGCCGCCACCTCCGGCCCGGGTGCGATCCACCTGCTCAACGGCCTGTACGACGCGAAGCTCGACCACGTCCCGGTGGTGGCCGTGGTCGGGCAGACGGACCGCACCGCGATGGGCGGCTCGTACCAGCAGGAGGTGGACCTGGCGGCCCTGTACAAGGACGTCGCCTCCGACTACTGCGAGACGGTCAACGTGCCGCAGCAGCTGCCGGGCGTCCTGGACCGGGCGATGCGGATCGCGGCGTCCCGGCGCGCGCCCACTGCGGTCATCGTCCCGGCCGACGTGCAGGACCTCGACTACGAGCCGCCGGCGCACGAGTTCAAGCAGGTGCCCTCCAGCCTCGGGATGGGCCGCTACGCGCCCGTGCCGGCGGACGAGGACCTGGAGCGGGCGGCGGAGATCCTCAACGCCGGCGAGCGGCCGGCGATCCTCATCGGGCAGGGTGCGCGGCAGGCCCGCGCGGAGGTCGAGCAGGTCGCCGAGGTCCTCGGCGCGGGCGTCGCGAAGGCGCTGCTCGGCAAGGACGCCCTGCCGGACACCCTGCCGTACGTCACGGGCGCGATCGGCCTGCTGGGCACGCGCCCGTCGTACGAGATGATGCGGGACTGCGACACCCTGCTGGTGGTGGGCTCCAGTTTCCCGTACACGCAGTTCCTGCCCGAGTTCGGGCAGGCCCGCGGGGTGCAGATCGACATCGAGCCGGGCATGGTCGGCCTGCGCTACCCCTTCGAGCTGAACGTCGTCGGGGACGCCGCGGAGACCTTGCGGCGGCTGCTGCCGCTGCTGCGCCGCCGCCGCGGCAACCGCGCCTGGCGGTCCGCGATCGAGAAGGGCACGGCGCGCTGGTGGAAGGTCATGGAGGGGCGGGCCGAGGTCCCGGCCGACCCGCTCAACCCGGAGTACGTGGTGCACGCACTGGACGGGCTGCTGCCGGACGGGGCGATCGTCACCGCGGACTCCGGGTCGGCCGCGAACTGGTACGCCCGGCACCTGCGGCTGCGCGACGGGATGCGCGGCTCCCTGTCGGGGACGCTCGCGACGATGGGCCCGGGGGTGCCGTACGCGATCGGCGCGAAGTTCGCCTGCCCCGACCGGCCGGCCATCGCGCTGGTCGGCGACGGGGCGATGCAGATGAACGGGATGGCCGAGCTGATCACCGCCGCGAAGTACCACCGCGAGTGGTCCGACCCCCGCCTGGTCGTCGCGGTGCTGAACAACGGCGACCTCAACCAGGTGACGTGGGAGATGCGGGCCCTGCAGGGCGCCCCGCAGTTCGAGGCCTCGCAGAGCATTCCGGACGTGCCGTACGCGGAGGCGGCCGTTCTGTTCGGGCTCGGCGGCGAGCGGGTGGAGGACCCGGAGGACGTGGTGCCGGCCTGGCGCCGGGCGCTGGCCGCGGACCGGCCGTACGTCCTCGACTTCCGCACCGATCCGGCCGTGCCGCCGATCCCGCCGCACGCGACGTGGGACCAGATCACCGCGGCCGCCGCGGCGGTGCTGCGCGGCGACAGCGACCGCGGCGCCGTCGTCCGGCAGGGTCTGAAGGCGAAGGTCAGGGAGTTCCTGCCCGGCGGCGGGGCCCGTCGTCAGGCCGGTCGTCAGGCCGATCGGTAGGCCGATCGGTAGGCCGGTCGGCTTCGGGACGCATCGGGACGATCTGCCGGGGCAGGCGCCGGGGGACCCGGGCCGCCGGGGGCACTCTCCGGCGGCCGTCCGATGCCACCGCGACGTCTGGAGCACTCCATGGCAGAGCAGAACCCCGCAAACGCCGCCGGCGGCCCCGTGCCCGGCAGGCCGGGGCCGGTCCCGCCGCAGGTGCCCGAGCCGACCGACCCCGGCGGCCCGCTGCCGCCGAAGCCCGACCAGGCGGGGCCCGAGACGGTCGGCCCGACCGGGCAGCCCACCGGCGCCGGTCAGGACCGGCGGGCCCAGGGCGGGCCCTGGCTGACCACCGCGCAGGGGACCCGGCTGTACGACACGGACCACTCGCTGAAGGCGGGCCCGCGCGGCCCGGTCCTGCTGCAGGACCACCACCTGCGCGAGAAGATCATGCACTTCGACCACGAGCGGATCCCCGAGCGGGTGGTGCACGCCCGGGGCGCGGGCGCCCACGGCGTCTTCCTCGGCTACGGCACGGCCACGGAGATCTGCAAGGCCGGCTTCCTCGCCAAGGACGTCGAGACGCCCGTCTTCGTGCGCTTCTCCACGGTGCTGGGCTCCCGCGGGTCGGCGGACACCGTCCGCGACACCCGCGGTTTCGCGACGAAGTTCTACACCGACGAGGGCACCTTCGACCTCGTCGGGAACAACATCCCGGTGTTCTTCATCCAGGACGCGGTCAAGTTCCCGGACGTCATCCACGCCGGCAAGCCGCACCCGGACCGGGAGATCCCGCAGGCGCAGAGCGCCCACGACACCTTCTGGGACTTCGTCTCCCTGCACACCGAGGCGGCCCACCACACGCTGTGGAACATGTCGGACCGAGGCATCCCCCGCTCGTACCGGATGATGGAGGGCTTCGGCGTCCACACCTTCCGGATGGTCAACGCCTCGGGCGGGACGGCCCTGGTGAAGTTCCACTGGAAGCCGAAGCTGGGCGTGCACTCCCTGGTGTGGGAGGAGGCGCAGCTGCTCGGCGGCGTGGACCCGGACTTCCACCGCCGGGACCTCTTCGACGCGATCGAGGCGGGCGCGTTCCCCCAGTGGGAACTGGGCGTGCAGGTCTTCCCCGACACGCCGGAGCAGGCGTTCGAGGGGATCGACCTGCTGGACTCCACCAAGATCGTCCCGGAGGAGCTGTCGCCGGTGCAGCCGATCGGGCTGCTGACGCTGACGGCCAACACGAAGAACTTCTTCGCCGAGACCGAGCAGGTCGCCTTCCATGTCGGCCACCTCGTGCCCGGCATCGACGTCACGGACGACCCGCTGCTGGCCGGACGGCTCTTCTCCTACCTCGACACGCAGATCACCCGGCTGGGCGGCCCGAACTTCGCACAGCTCCCGATCAACCGGCCGCACACGGCCGTCAACGACATGCTGCGCGACGGCATGCACCAGACCGCCGTGCACACCGGGGTGGCCCCCTACCACCCCAACAGCCTGGACGGCGGCTGCCCGTTCCTCGCGGGCGCGGAGACGGGGGCGTACGTGGAGGCGCCCGTCACCGTCCCGGCCGCGAGCAAGGTCCGCGAGGCGCCGCTGTCGTACGCGGACCACTTCACGCAGCCGAGGCAGTTCTGGCTGAGCATGTCGGAGCCGGAGCGCGAGCACATCATCGCCGCGTACACCTTCGAGCTGGGCAAGTGCTACGAGCAGGCCGTCAAGGAGCGGCAGTTGGGCGTGCTGGCCAACATCGACCCCGTGCTGTGCGCGAGGGTCGCCGAGGGACTGGGCCTGCCGGCGCCGGAGGCCACCGCTCCGCTGGCCGACCCGGAGCCCAGCCCGGCACTGTCCCAGGTCGGCGGCGCATGGCCGGTCGACGGCCGCACGATCGGGATCGTCACCGACGGGACGGGGGACCTCTCGCAGGTGCGGGCCGTCCGCGACGCCGCCCTCGGGGCGGGGATGCTGCCGCTCGTCATCGGGCCGTCCGGCGGGACGGTCGGCTCCGACGGGGACGCGCTGACCGTCCAGCGCACCTTCGCCACGGCCCGCTCGGTGGAGTACGACGCCCTGCTCTTCGCCGGGGTTCCGGCCCCGGCGGCGGACGCGGCCGGGGGCCTCGACGCGAAGGCGGCGCTGCCGCAGGCCGACGGCGCCGACCCGCGGATGGTGCTGCTGCTGGGCGAGGCGTACCGGCACGGAAAGGCGCTGGGCGGCTGGGACGGCGCGGACCGGCTGCTGGAGGCCGCGGGCGTGCCGGCCGGCGCGGAGGGCGTCGCCCTCGGGTCGGACGGCGCGGAGGCGTTCGGCCGGCTGGCCCGGATGCTGCCCGAGCACCGCGTGTGGCGGCGCTTCGGCACAGGCTGACGGCCGGGGGCAGTCCTGCGGCGGCTCCGCTCCCGGCCGTGCGTGAGGGCCGGGAGCGGAGTCGCGCGGCCCTGCCGGGTGCGCCGGGCCGGGGCGGCGCTGCCGGGCATCCCGCGCGGCTTCCGGCTCGCGCTCGTGCACGGATGCGTCGGCGGCCGCCGCGGCCCCGCCTTCCGCGAGGACCCGGCCGCCGCCGGTCCCGGACGCCCCGGTACGCGGTCGGGCCGTACGGCGAGGAGCCGGTGGCGCCGACCGCCGCGGGTCAGTCCGACCTGCCCCGGCCGGTGACGAAGTCCCGGACGCGGTCCACCATGCCCAGGCCCGGAGCGAGGATCTTGTTCGCGGGGGGTGTGGAGGGGCTGCCCGGGTGCGGGCGGGTCGGCGCGGTCTTCTTCGCCCGGCGGATGCGGTCGCCGAGCTCGTCGAGCGTCTCCTGGGAGCAGTTGTGGCGCAGCGTCGGGAAGAGGTTCTCCTCCTCGTCCCGGATGTGCGCGAGGACCTCGGTCCGCAGGGCGTCCACGCAGCCGGTGAACCGCGCCTCGCCGGGGTCCAGCGCCTCCAGCTCCTTCAGCATCTCCTCGACGCGGCCGTGGTCGGCGATCTCCTTGTCGGCGATGAGGTCGCCGCCGTCGAGGTGCTCGCGCACGGCCGGGTAGAGGTACTGCTCCTCCGCGACCGAGTGCCGGACGAGTTCGATGGTCAGCTGGTCGGCGATCCGGCGCCGCTCGTCGGCGTCCGCGGCGGTCTCCAGCCGGCCGAAGAACTCCTTCACCTCGTCGTGGTCGGCGGTGAGTTCCCGAACCACGTCTCCACCGTGTCCCATGGTCTGCCTCCCAGGCGGCCGGTGCGGCGCCGGGGGCCGGTCCGGCGGCGAGGGACAGGGCGAGGGCGGCGACGGCCGCGGTGCGCTTCGGGGCCCGCTCGCTAGGGGCGGCCCCCGCCGCCCGGGCATGGGGTGCGGC
>NZ_RPSE01000421.1:0-5286 GCF_003949955.1 Streptomyces sp. WAC05292 | reverse complement strand
GCCCCGCCCTCCGACCGCGCCCCGGCCGCAGCGGCCGCGATCACCAGCTGCGGCCGTGAACTCTCCCTCGCCAAGCCGCCCGAACGGGCCGTCGCCCTCGACCAGGCGTCCACCGAGACCCTGCTCGAACTCGGCCTGCAGGACCGCATGGCCGGGACGGCCAACCTCAAGACGAAGATCCCGGACCGGTACCAGGCCGCCTACGCCAAGGTCCCCGTCATCGCACCGAAGATCGCCACCGGCGAGCAACTGCGTGCCGCGACACCCGACTTCACCGTCGCCGGCTCCGCCGACCTGTACACCGCGGACCGGGCCGGCACCCGCGAGGAGCTGGCCGCCCTCAAGGTCCCCTCCTTCGTCAGCGCCGTCGACTGCCCGCAGCAGAACCCGGCCGGCCGGACCGCCTTCGAACTCCTCTTCTCCGACTACGAGAACCTCGGCAAGGCCTTCGGCGTCGAGGAGCGGGCCGCCCGGCTCGCCGCCGACCAGCGCGCCGCGGTCGCCAAGGCCGCGGAGGCAGCCGCCGGCGCACCGCAGGGCGCGGACCGGCCGACCGTCGTCTACCTGTACTCCGTCTTCAACGGCATGCCGTACGTGGCGGGCGGCAGCGGCCTGCCCAGCGAGATGAGCCGCATCGTCGGCGCGAGGAACGCCTTCGACGACGTGGCCGAGGACTGGCCGGAGGTCTCCTGGGAGGAAGTCGCCCGGCGCGACCCGGACTTCATCGTCGTCGGCGACCTCTCCGAGCGCGGCCGCCCCGGAGACAGCGCCGCGGAGAAGCGCGCCGCGATGGCGGCGCACCCGGTCGTCTCCCGGCTGGCGGCGGTCCGCGACGGCCGGATCATCGAGGTGCCCGGCATCGAACTCGACCCGTCGGTGCGCTCCGTGCACGCCCTCGGACTGATCGCCGCCGGGCTGAAGGACCACAAGCATGACCACTGATCAGGCTGCCGGCGGCCACTGCGCAGACCTGCTGCTGCCGCCGCCCGCCGCATCCGGGTCCCGGCCCGGGGCCGGGGGCGCCGGGGGGCGGCCCCGCACGGGCGGCGCCGGGGCGGTGCGCGCCGCCGCCTTCCTGCTGCTCGGGGCCGCAGCGCTCGCCGCGTCCGTCGCCGCGGCCGTCCGCATCGGCACCGCCGACGTCGGCTGGACGGACCTCGCCCGCGCCTTCGGCACCCGGCTCGGCCTGCCGGTCGAGCCGCTCCCCCCGCTGCTCGACTCGCTCGTCTGGGACCTGCGTCTGCCGCGCGTCCTGATGGCCGCCCTGGTGGGCGCCTCCCTCGCGGTGTGCGGCGCGGTGCTCCAGGCGGTCACCCGGAACGCTCTCGCCGACCCCTACCTGCTCGGCGTCTCCTCCGGCGCCTCCACCGGGGCCGTCGCCGTCGTCGTCCTCGGGATCGGGTCGCACGCGCTGGGCGTCACCGGCGGCGCCCTCGCCGGCGCGCTGGTGTCGTTCGCCCTGCTCCTGCTGCTCCTGCGGCGCACGGGGCTGGACTCGTCGCGCATCGTGCTGACCGGGGTCGTCGTGGGCCAGTTGTTCACCGCGCTGACCTCGCTCGTCCTGATGGCATCGGCGGACGCGGACACCACGCGGGCCGTCACCCACTGGCTGCTGGGCTCGATGG
Source organism: Streptomyces sp. WAC05292 (assembly GCF_003949955.1). NCBI lineage: Bacteria > Bacillati > Actinomycetota > Actinomycetes > Kitasatosporales > Streptomycetaceae > Streptomyces > Streptomyces sp. WAC05292. The sequence continues at coordinate 3,661 of NZ_RPSE01000421.1, read as the reverse complement.
CGCCCGCCCGCTGGAACACCGTCGCCGTCTGCGCCGCCGTCACCCCCCTGGGCCTGGCCGCGGCCTGGCTCTGCTCCACCGCCCTGGACGGGCTGGCCTTCGGCAGCGACACCGCCGCCTCCCTGGGCATCGGCGTACGGCACACCCGGCTGCTGCTGCTCGTCGTCACGGCGGTGCTGACCGCGGTGGCCGTCGCCACGGTCGGCGCCATCGGCTTCGCCGGGCTGATCGTCCCGCACGGGGTGCGGTTCCTCGTCGGGCCGCTGCACCGGGTGCTGCTGCCGTGCACGGCGCTCGCCGGGGCGGTGTTCCTGGTGTGGACGGACGCGCTCGCCCGGGCCGCGTTCGCGCCGCGCGAGGTCCCCGTCGGCGTGGTGACCGCGCTGCTCGGCGTCCCGCTGTTCCTCCTGGTCCTGCGCCGGCGGGGTGAGCTGTGAGGATCACCGCCGAGGAAGTGGCCTGGTCGGCCGCGGGCACGCCCGTCGTGCGCGGGGTGAGCGCGGAGGTGGCACCCGGCGAGACGGTCGGCCTGCTCGGACCGAACGGTTCCGGCAAGTCCTCGCTGCTGCGCTGCCTGGCCGGCCTGCGGGTCCCCGACTCGGGGACCGTCCGCTACGACGGCGAGTCCGTACGGGGCTGGGACGCCCGCCGGATCGCCCGCCGCGTCGCGTTCGTGGCGCAGGAGGCGGACGCGGACGGCGAGTTGCGGGTCGCCGACGTCGTCGGCCTGGGCAGGACCCCGTACCGCAGCCGGTGGCGCGGGCCCGACGCCGCCGACCGGGCGGTCGTCGCCGCGGCCCTGGACCGCGTCGGCCTGACCGCGCTCGCCGGCCGGCCGTGGAAGGCGCTGTCGGGCGGTGAGCGGCAGCGCGCCCACATCGCCCGCGCGCTGGCCCAGCAGCCCCGTGCGCTCCTGCTCGACGAGCCCACCAACCACCTCGACGTCAGGCACCGGTTGGAGCTGATGGAGCTGCTGGCCGGGACCCCGCAGACCGTCCTGGTCGTGCTGCACGACCTGTCGCTCGCCGCCCGGTACTGCGACCGGCTGCTGCTCCTGCACCGCGGCCGCCTGGCCGCCTGCGGACCGCCCGCCGACGTGCTGACTGCGCAGCGGCTCGCCGAGGTCTTCGAGGTGGACGCCGTGCCCGCCCCGGACGCCCTGGGGCGGCCCTCGGTCGCCTACCGCGGGCCGCTGCGGCCCGCGCCCCCGCCGGCCGGCGCACCCCTGCCCGTATCCGCCCGTGATGAGAAGTGAAGACAAGGAACCCGAGGAACCCATGACCCGTATCGAATCCGTCCGGCCCGCCGACTCCGTACACACCGTCGACGCACTCGCCGAGGCGGTCCTCGCCGGCGATCGCGGCCCGCTCCCGAGCGGCCTCACCGCCACCAGCGTGTTCTGGATCCACCACGGCACCCGGCTCGCCGGGGGCGACACCACCTACCTCAACCAGTACGTCCTGGTCCGGGTCGGCGGCGCCTTCGGCGGGTGCGCCTTCGAGGCCGGGGAGATCGACCCGTCGCTCTGCCGCGAGCACTCCGGCGCACCCCTCGACGTCCTGCTGCGCGAGGCGCCGCGCCCGCTGCGGACAGCCGCCCTCGACGCCTACCTCGCCGGGGCGGACCCGCACCGCGCCGCGGCGGCGGCCGGGCGGGCCGAGCCGGTGGTCCTGCCGGCCGGCGCGCCGGAGGTCCGGGCCGCCGCCCGGGACGCGGCGATAGCGGGGCTGCTGGACATCGCACCGGGGGCCCGCGTCGGCCTCATCGGCGTCGTCAACCCGCTCGTCGCCGCGATCCGCGAGCGCGGCGGCGTACCGCTGCCGTGCGACTTCAACCTCAAGGCCACCCAGTGGGGCGACCCCGTCAGCTCCGACATGCACGAGGTGCTGGACGCCGCCGACGCGGTCGTCTGCACCGGGATGACCCTCGGGAACGGCTCGTTCGACACCGTGCTGCGGCGCTGCCGCGACCGCGGCATCCCGCTGGTCGTCTACGCGCAGAGCGGCAGCGCCGTCGCCCGCGCCTTCCTCGGCTCGGGGGTCACCGCCCTGTCCGCCGAACCGTTCCCCTTCTCCCAGTTCAGCGGCGAGGAGACCGTCCTCTACCGCTACCGTGCGGCGGTGGGCGGCGCGTGACCCCCCGCACCACCGCGGCCACCGGGCACGGACGGGCCCCCTGCCACCACGGCGAGATCCTCCAGGGCGTCTTCCGCGACGAGGCGGGCCGCCCGTGCCCGGGGCTGGTCACCCTGCCCATGGCCGGACCCGGGAGCAGCGCCGTCTTCACGATCCGGCCCGGTACCCGCCCACAGGAGCTCACCGTCGCCCCCGCGGGGCGCACCAAGGCCGCCCGGGCCGCCGCGCTCGCGGTGGCGGAGTGCGCCCGCCGGGCCGGACTGCCCGCCTGCGGCGGCGAGTTGCGGCTCGCGGGCGACATCCCGGTGGGCCTCGGCATGGGCAGCTCCACCAGCGACGTGATCGCCGCCGTGCGTGCGGTGGCGGACGCGTACGGGACGCGGCTGCCGGCCGGGGCGGTCGCCCGGATCGCGGTGCGCGCGGAGCTGGCCTGCGACCCGCTGATGCTGGACGGGCGGCCGGTGCTGTTCGCACAGCGCGAGGGCCGCGTCCTCGAAGTCCTGGGCGCGGCCCTGCCGCCGCTGCTCGTCGTCGGCTGCGACCTGGGCGGCGGCGCGCCCGTGGACACCCTCGCCCTGCCCGTGCGGGAGGCCGGCGAGGCCGACGTACGGGCCTGGGAGCGGCTGCGGGCCCAGCTGCGCCGGGCGGTGTCCGCGCAGGACGCGCGACTGCTCGGGGCGGTCGCCACCGCCAGCGCCCGGCGCGGCCAGCGGGTGCTCGGGCACCCGGAGTTCGAGGCGCTGGCCGCGGTGGCCCGCCGGGTCGGGGCGGTCGGCGTGCAGATCGCACACAGCGGGGCGGTGGCCGGCGTGCTGTTCGACGCCGGCCGGGCGGCGGCGCCGGGGCTGCCGTACCAGGTGCGCGGCTGCCTGGACGCCCTGCACGCCCACGGCATCCCCGCCGCCCGGATCTTCACCACGCCCGGCGTGCGCGCCGGCGCGTGCGCTTCCCTGTCCCCTTCCCACCCTGCCGAGGAGCTGCTGTGGACCAGCACATCGCGGAGTCGATAGGCCGCCCGGACCTGATACGGCTGGAGGACCGGCTCGTCTGCCTCCGCTTCGAGACGATGAAGGCGGTGTCCGCGCTCGCCGCGGTCCGCCACCTGCTCGACACCGGGGCGGTGCGCCCCGGGGACACCCTGCTGGACAGCTCCAGCGGCATCTACGCGTACGCGCTGGCGCTGGCCTGCCACCGGTACGGCATGCGCTGCCACATCGTCGGCTCGACGACCGTCGACCACACGCTCCGCACCCAGCTGGCGGTGCTGGGGGCGACGCTGGAGCAGATGGAGCCGTGCAGCGACCTTCGGCTGGACCAGAAGCGGCGGGTGGAGCGGATCCACGAGATCCTCGCCGAGCACCCCGAGTACCACTGGATGCGCCAGTACCACGACGACGTGCACTACGCCGGCTACCGGGCGGTCGCCGACCGGATCCGGGCGGAGACCGCCCGGTAGCCGGCGTAGTGCACGTCGTCGTGGTACTGGCGCATCCAGTGGTACTCGGGGTGCTCGGCGAGGATCTCGT
>NZ_RPSE01000420.1:0-5298 GCF_003949955.1 Streptomyces sp. WAC05292 | reverse complement strand
GAGGAGCGGGCACACCCCCGCGGTTGCCCGCCCCCACGGCCCGCCGTTGACTCGGAGCATGCTCTCCGCCCGCAGCCTGTTCCAGGAGATCCTCGACGACGAGGACTCCTTCCAGCTCTTCTGCTCCATCGCCGCCAGCGGGGAATCCCAGGGCGGCTGGGAGAACGCCCGCATCGCCGCCCTCGTCCCCGACGGGATGCGCGACCTCGCCCCCAAGGTCGCCCGGCACGGCGCCGACGAGGACAAGCACGGCCGCATCTTCCGGGCCCTGCTGCGCAAACGCGGACTGCCCCCCGTCCCCGTCCCGCCCGAGACCGACTACACGATGCTGCTGGAGCGGCGCGGCATCGGCCTCGCCCACGCCAGGCTGCGCGCCGACGAGCCGCTGACCGAGCACGACGTCGTCGTCTACCTCGCGCACAGCCGGGTCACCGAACAGCGGGCCGCCGAACAGATGGCCCTGCTCGTCCGGCACTTCGGCGACCACCCCGAAGTCGGCAAGGCCGTCCGCATGATCAGCGGCGACGAGGACAACCACCTCGCCTACTGCCACGAGGAGCTGCTGCGCCTCGCCCGCCGCGGCCACGGCCGCACCATCCAGCGCGTCCTGCGCCAGAGCGCCCTCGCCGAGATCGCCGTCTACCGGGATGTCAGCCTCGCCGTCATGGACCACATGGGGCGGCTGCTGCGCTGGCCCGCCGCGAAGTCGGCCGCCCTCGCCGCCGGCATCCGCGCCGTGTACGCGTACGAGCGGTTCGCCGGCTGGCACCGCATGGTCGGCCTCCGCATGCCGGAACGCCTCGACGCCCTCGGCACCCCCGCCCCGGCACCGGCCTAGCGGCGCACGCGCACGGCGCGCGGCCGTCCGCACCCCCAACTCCCGGTGTCCGCACCGCACGGCGCACCCTAGGCTTGCGCCCATGGCCACGCTGATCCTCGTACGACACGGGCGGTCCACCGCCAACACCGCAGGGCTGCTCGCCGGATGGACCCCGGGCGTCGGCCTCGACGAACGCGGCGCGGAGCAGGCCCGCGCCCTGCCCGGACGGCTCGCCGGCGTACCGCTCGCCGCAGCCGTCACGAGCCCGCTCCAGCGCTGCCGGGAGACCCTGGAGCCCCTGCTCGCCGCGCGCCCCGACCTGCCGCTGCACACCGACGAGCGGATCGGCGAATGCCACTACGGCGACTGGTCGAACCGCAAACTCGCCGAACTCGCCGACCAACCCCTGATGAAGATCGTGCAGCAGCATCCCTCCGCAGCGGCCTTCCCCGGCGGCGAGTCCATGCGGGCGATGCAGGCGCGCGCCGTCGACGCCGTCCGCGACTGGAACGCGCGCGTCGAGGAGGAGCACGGCGCCGACGCCGTCTTCCTCATGTGCTCGCACGGCGACATCATCAAGTCCGTCGTCGCCGACGCCCTCGGCATGCACCTGGACCTCTTCCAGCGCATCCACGTCGACCCCTGCTCCGTCACCGCCGTCCGCTACACGCCGACGCGCCCGTTCCTGCTCCGGCTCGGCGACACCGGCGACTTCGCCTCCCTCGCACCGCGCCCCGCCCGCGCACCCGACCCCGCCGCGTCCGAGACCGAGACCTTCGAAGCCGCCACCGAGGACGGCGGGAACGCGGTCGTGGGAGGCGGTGCGGGCGCGGCGTGATCGAACGGCGCAGTAGGGTGGATGGGCCACCCCGCGGCGCGGCCACGCCCCGCCGACGCCCCCGCAGCAGAGACTTGGAGACTGGACGTGCCCCGTCAGGTGTTCCTCTACGACCCGCCGGACCGCTTCGTGGCCGGCACGGTCGGTCTGCCGGGACGCCGTACGTTCTTCCTGCAGGCCTCAGCCGGTCCCCGCATCACCAGCGTCTCCCTGGAGAAGACCCAGGTGGCGGCACTCGCGGAGCGGATGGACGAACTGCTGGACGAGGTCGTGCGGCGCAGCGGCGGCAACGCCGCCGTCCCGGCCGTCGCGCCCGCCGAGGCCGCTGACACCGCGCCGCTCGACGTCCCCGTCGACGAGGAGTTCCGCGTCGGCACCATGGCCCTGGCCTGGGACGGCGAGGAACAGCGCATGATCGTCGAAGCGCAGGCGCTCGTCGAACTCGACGCCGACTCCGAAGAGGACCTCGCCGAGGCGGAGGAGCGGCTCCTCCAGGACGAGGAGAACGGCCCGCCCATGCTGCGGGTCCGCCTCACCGGAGCCCAGGCCCGGGCCTTCGCCAAGCGCGCCCTCGACGTCGTCAACGCCGGCCGGCCGCCCTGCCCGCTGTGCAGCCTGCCCCTGGACCCCGAGGGCCACGTGTGCCCCCGCCAGAACGGCTACCGGCGCCAGGTGTGAACACCGCGGGGGAGGTGGAGGAACTGCTCGCCGAGGGCGAGCTGACCGTCGTCGGGCGGATCCCCGGCGCGTCGAACGCCGTCCTGCTGTGCACCGCCGCCCTCGGCGGCGCCCGCACCGACTGCGTCTACAAGCCGGTCAAGGGCGAGCGCCCCTTGTGGGACTTCCCCGACGGCAACCTGGCGCGCCGCGAGGTCGCCGCCTACCTGGTCTCCGAGGCCACCGGCTGGGGCCTCGTCCCGCCGACCGTGCTGCGGGACGGGCCGTACGGGGAGGGCATGGTCCAGCAGTGGATCGACGCCGCCGGGCCCGGCACCGCACAGGGCGGCGGCGCCGACGCGGACGCCGGCGCCGATGCCGACGGCGCCGGACTCCTCGCCCTCGTCGAGGGCGAGGAGGCGGGCGACGGCTGGAAGCCGGTCGCCCTCGCCGAGGTCGGAGAGGGCCGCACCGCCCTCCTCGTGCACGCCGACGACCCGCGGCTGCGCCGGCTCGCCGTCCTCGACGCGGTGATCAACAACGGCGACCGCAAGGGCGGCCACCTGCTGCCCGCCCCGGGCGGCCGCCTCTACGGCATCGACCACGGCGTCACCTTCCACGTCGAGGACAAGCTGCGCACCCTGCTCTGGGGCTGGGCCGGCGAACCCCTGACCGCCGAGGCGCGCGGGGTCCTGACCCGGCTGGAGCGGCAGCTCGCCGACGGCGAGCCCCTCGCCACCCGGCTGGCCGAACTGATCACCACGGCCGAGCTGGCCGCCGTACGGGCCCGGGTGGCCCGCCTGCTGCGCACCGGAGTACACCCCGAGCCGTCCGGCGAATGGCCGTCCATCCCGTGGCCGCCGGTCTGAACCGGCACCGCCGGGGACGCACAGAACCGGCCACAGCGCAAGGCCGTCCATCCGGCCAACAGTGCTGGTCCGGTTAGTTTCCGGAACACCCGTCCGGTTAGGCTCAGGACATGCATGCCTGGCCCGCTTCTGAGGTCCCCGCCCTGCCCGGCAAGGGCCGCGACCTCCAGATCCACGACACCGCGACCCAGGGGAAGATCACCCTCGACCCCGGTCCCGTCGCCCGCATCTACGTCTGCGGCATCACCCCGTACGACGCGACCCACATCGGTCACGCGGCGACCTACAACGCGTTCGACCTCGTGCAGCGCGTGTGGCTCGACACCAAGCGCCAGGTCCACTACGTCCAGAACGTCACCGACGTCGACGACCCCCTCCTGGAGCGGGCCCTGCGCGACGGCCACGACTGGACCGAGCTCGCGGAGCGCGAGACGGCACTCTTCCGCGAGGACATGACCGCGCTGCGGATCCTGCCGCCGCAGCAGTACATCGGCGCCGTCGAGGCCATACCGGGCATCGTGCCCCTCGTCGAACGGCTGCGGGACGCGGGCGCCGCGTACGAGCTGGACGGCGACATCTACTTCTCCGTGGAATCCGACCCCCACTTCGGCGGGGTCTCCCACCTCGACGCGGAAGCCATGCGGCTGCTGTCCGCCGAACGCGGCGGCGACCCCGACCGCCCCGGCAAGAAGAACCCCCTCGACCCCATGCTGTGGATGGCCGCCCGCCCCGGCGAGCCCAGCTGGGACGGCGCCTCGCTCGGCCCCGGCCGGCCCGGCTGGCACATCGAGTGCGTCGCCATCGCGCTGGACCACCTCGGGATGGGCTTCGACATCCAGGGCGGCGGCTCCGACCTGGCGTTCCCGCACCACGAGATGGGCGCCTCCCACGCGCAGGTCCTCACCGGCGAGTTCCCGATGGCCAAGGCGTACGTCCACGCCGGGATGGTCGCCCTGAACGGCGAGAAGATGTCGAAGTCCAAGGGCAACCTGGTCTTCGTCTCCGCGCTGCGCCGGGCCGGGGTCGACCCGGCGGCGATCCGTCTGGCGCTGCTCTCCCACCACTACCGCGAGGACTGGGAGTGGACGGACGCCGTCCTCGCCGAGGCGGAGGCGCGGCTCGCGCGGTGGCGGGCCGCCGTGTCCCGGCCGGACGGCATCCCGGCGGACGCCCTGGTCGAGGAGGTGCGGGCCGCACTCGCCGACGACCTCGACGCGCCGGCGGCGCTGGCCGCGGTGGACCGCTGGGTCGACGCCCAGAACGCCGCCGACGGCGACGACACCACGGCGCCGGGCCTCGTCTCCCGCACCGTGGACGCCCTCATGGGCGTAGCCCTGTAACCCCGCCGCGCCCCGCCCCCGCCGTCCGTGCCCGCGGGGGCCGGGGCGCGTCCGCACCCGGGGCGCTGCCCCGGGCCCCCGCACCTCAAGCGCCGACGGGGCTGGTTTTGCCTGGCGGGGTGTGGTCGGGTGTCGGGGCGTGGGTGGTTTCGGGGGCGCTGCCCCCGCGCCCCTGCGCCTCAAGCGCCGGCGGGGCTGATTGTGCCGGCGGGGCTGATTGCGCCCGGCGGGGCCCGATGTGCCTGGTGGGGGCAATATCAAGCCCGCGCGGCGTTTGAGCGCGCGTGCGCGGAGCGCACGCTCCGGGGGGCCGGGGGCTTCGCCCCCGGTTTCGGGAAGGGGCGGGTAGGGGATCGGCTCCGCGCAGCGGCACCGAAGCCTCGTCGGAGCCGTTCCCCCGCCTCGGCGGCTCCGCGTCCTCGCCGCCGCAGGCGCACCGCCCTGGCACCGGCGACGGCCGGCTCGGGCTGGGCCGCGGGCCCCACGCGTGCTCGGCAGCCGAGTGGCCACCGTGTCGCCGCGCGCCGGGGAAACGACCTCCGGCCCGCCCCTCGTGCGCGGCGCTGTCCCAGGCCCCGGCCCGCCCCGCGCGCGTGGCACCACCCCGGGGGCCGGTGCAGGTCCGAGGCCCGGATCGGCAGCCGGTGCGTTCCGGGCCCCGACCCCGCGGCCTCGCGCCCCGGTCACGGCTGCCCGCCTCGGTCACGGCCCCGTGTCCCGGTACCCCGTCCCGGTTGTGCGGTCCGGTCACTGCCCTGCGCCGCGATCCCGGCC